>NZ_JBHDYC010000057.1:0-531 GCF_041894845.1 Natrinema sp. H-ect4 | reverse complement strand
AGTGACTGGCTGAAAGGCCCTGAACGTCTCGTTCACATCGTCGTAATACAGTTCCAACCGGCCCTGTTTGTCGTACTCTTTCCAATTGGGTTCGCCGCGAACCTTGAGCCGGAGACGCTCGCGGTATCCAAGACCGTACTCCTCTTTCAGGTCTTGGCCAACAAGAATTTCGAGCCGGGAGTGTTCGCCCCATTCGACCGAGTACGACGTGTTTCGGATGTATGTCCGCAGTTCGCGCCCCTCGTCTTGGTTGCCCCAGAAGCCGGGCTTGCCGTTGGCTTCGCCCTTTTCTCTGAGTGCGAAGAACGAGCGCCACGCTTCGCGGTTCTTGCGCTCGATCTGTTGAACGGTCGAAGAGCCGAGCGTACCGCCGTACCGACCGCGGTACTCGTCGATTTCCCAAACGTCGCCGTCCGGGTCGTCGAAGTTGGTTCGGCGCTAATAATTGATCTCGTTCCAGAGAGCGGCTGAAGCGTCCAACAGTCGACGAAACAACTCCCCGTCCTCGTCGGACTGGGGAACTACTTCGAA
>NZ_JBHDYC010000056.1:0-586 GCF_041894845.1 Natrinema sp. H-ect4 | reverse complement strand
CTCTCGCCGTGATAGCAGGGCATGCTCGGTTTTGTCCGTCGACGCTCTACCCATGTGACTTGATAGAACGACTCACACCGCAGCAGTCCATCACATCGCAATCCCCTTGCCGAACGCCCGCGAGCACTGGCACATGCCGACAGACACGTCACCCACGGACGCCGAGGCCGCCTGCTTCGAGGCCGGCATCAAGTTCGGCTCGCTCTACCACCAGTTCGCCGGCACGCCCGTCTCGCCGGCCAGTGCCGCGAGCCTCGAGACGGCGATCGAAGACTCGATCGAGAACCAGCCCCACTGCATCGACGTCGCCGTCGACGTCTTGACTGACGAACTCGAGGCCGAACTCGCCGACTCGAGCGCCGACTACACCGAACTGACGGGTCGATTCCTCGCGGTCGAAATCGTCGTCGACTACGAGGGCTGCGAGGTCGTCACGCGCATGGAGATGGAAGACGGCTATCCGCTGATGCGACTCGAGTCCGTTCGCGACTAGAGGTACAGCCTTTCGATTCCTCGAGATGTGGATGGAACAGCGGGTTCTGATAGTGACTAAGTAAAACAAAGCGATCTGCTATCGTGGCACCAC
>NZ_JBHDYC010000055.1:0-619 GCF_041894845.1 Natrinema sp. H-ect4 | reverse complement strand
GTAGACCATGCGCTACAACTACCGGTACAGGCTCAAACCGACCGACGAACTCCACGAGCGGTTAGCGTGGACCGTCGATACCTGCCGGCAGGTCTATAACCACTTCCTTCACCGACTCAACAGAGTGGACGGAACCTCCGCCTACTCCGAGCAGAAGTTCCTCCCGGACCTCAAACGGGAGTGGACAGACTTGCAGGACGTTCACTCGAAGGTGCTTCAGAAAGTCGTACAACGTCTGTACGACAACCTGTCGACACTGAAGGGTCGGAAGGACAACGGCTACCGCGTCGGAGAGCTGCGGTGGAAAGCCCCGCAGGAATACCGTTCGATCAAGTACAGTCAAACCGGCTTCAAGCTCAACAACACGAGCGGTCGGCCTGTACTCTCTCTTTCCAAGATCGGCGACGTTCCGATGGTCTACCACCGCGAGGTCCCGGACGACGCCACGATCAAGGAGGTCGTCGTCAAGCAGGAACCGACCGGCGAGTGGTTCGCCGTCCTCGGAATCGAAACCGAGAACGACGCGCCACCGAAGCCCGAGAATCCCGAGAAATGCATCGGAATCGACGTGGGTATCCTGAAGTACGCCCACGACAGCGACGGGACCGCCGTCGAAGGC
>NZ_JBHDYC010000054.1:0-625 GCF_041894845.1 Natrinema sp. H-ect4 | reverse complement strand
AGACGAGTAGACCATGCGCTACAACTACCGGTACAGGCTCAAACCGCCCGACGAACTCCACGAGCGGTTAGCGTGGACCGTCGATACCTGCCGGCAGGTCTATAACCACTTCCTTCACCGACTCAACAGAGTGGACGGAACCTCTGCCTACTCCGAGCAGAAGCTCCTCCCGGACCTCAAACGCGAGTGGACAGACCTGCAGGACGTCCACTCGAAGGTGCTTCAGAAAGTCGTACAACGTCTGTACGACAACCTTTCGACACTGAAGGGGCGGAAGGACAACGGCTACCGCGTCGGAGAGCTTCGGTGGAAAGCCCCGCAGGAATACCGTTCGATCAAGTACAGTCAAACCGGCTTCAAGCTCAACAACACGAGCGGTCGGCCTGTACTCTCTCTTTCCAAGATCGGCGACGTTCCGATGATCTACCACCGCGAGGTCCCGGACGACGCCACGATCAAGGAGGTCGTCGTCAAGCAGGAACCGACCGGCGAGTGGTTCGCCGTCCTCGGAATCGAAACCGAGAACGACGCGGCACCGAAGCCCGAGAATCCCGAGAAATGCATCGGAATCGACGTGGGGATCCTGAAGTACGCCCACGACAGCGACGGGACCGCCGTCGAAGGT
>NZ_JBHDYC010000053.1:0-697 GCF_041894845.1 Natrinema sp. H-ect4 | reverse complement strand
CGGTCGTGTTTAGTTTGTAGCATTGTGCCAGACGGCGAAGGCTTGGAGCCACGATTCGGCTGTTGACGGTTGTGCATGACTAAAGCAGTTTGAGAACGAAGAGGTACGTCGTTTTATCTCACGAAAGACACGTTCAGCAGCGTTCCGATTTCCATGTTTTTCGTATCGAAATCGGAGCCCAGATCGGCGGAGTGCAGTCTGGAGATGCTTTGCTCCATCAACGAGAAACACGGCATCGTCGAGGTCATGTTTCTCAGTGATTTCCTGCAGGAACCGTTCTGTCAACGCGGTCGTAGTCGTCGAATACAGCCGTATATGGAGGACTTTGTTCGTTTCCGGATCGACAGCAGTGTACAGCCAATACCGATGTTCGTCGAGTTGAATCACTGTCTCGTCGAGCGCGACGTGATTTGGTTCCTCGTCAACTGCCGGCTGTAGATCGCATTTGTGAACCCAATCGTGGACTGCCTTGCGACTGCGTTCGACACCGAACTTCTCTAATTCCCGGACGGTATTCGAAAGCGAGAGGCCAGCAAGATGGAGTCGAATACCGAGTTCCATCAGCTGACGCGGTGTCCGCTCTCGCTCCACAAAACTCAAATCGATCCAGTCGCTACACCCGCTGAGGCGGCCGATTTTTGGCATGGACACCATAAAATCGTACCGCCTCACTTTTCACGCTTAACGAAACAGCGCC
>NZ_JBHDYC010000052.1:0-697 GCF_041894845.1 Natrinema sp. H-ect4 | reverse complement strand
GGCGGTGTTCAGATTAGGATTGAAGGATGAGGCGTAGCGTTTTCTGAGTGTCCATGTCGGAAAACGCTAGCCTCAACGGTTGTATCGACCGGATCGAGTTAGGTTTTGTGGAGCGAGAGGCAACACCGAGACTGTTGATGAAGCTCGGTATTCAGCTCCATCTTGCGGGACTATCTCTTTCGAATACCGTTTCTATTCTTGAGGTATTTGGTGTTGAACGGGCACGGTCAACTGTTCACAACTGGGTTCACAAAGCCGACTTACAGCCCACGGATGGACGAAGTCCGGATCACGTTGCGGTCGACGAGACAGTGATCCAACTCGGTGATGAGCGATATTGGCTGTACGCCGCAGTCGATCCTGAGACAAATGATTTGCTCCACACAAAGCTTGAACCAGTGAGAACAAACGTCTTCGCTCACACGTTCTTCGCTGAGTTACGTGAGAAACACGACGTCGATGACGCCGTGTTTCTCGTCGATGGAGCAACACCGCTTCAAGACGCTTGCTCTCGACACGGCCTCGATTTCAGATACGAACGCCACGGAAATCGGAACAGTGTCGAACGTGTCTTTCGAGAGGTAAAACGACGAACTATCTCATTCTCAAACTGTTTTAGCAACGCCAAAGCAGAAACTGCCGATGAGTGGTTGAGATCATTCGCCTTCGCATGGAACCAGCTTATCTGAACACTACC
>NZ_JBHDYC010000051.1:0-909 GCF_041894845.1 Natrinema sp. H-ect4 | reverse complement strand
GGCTCTGGTGAATCGTTGGACGGCGTCGGTTTCGACCGTCAGAACTAGGAGTATGAAGCGGGAAACCGCCGATGCTCTATGTCGAAGATCTCCCGCTTCACGAGCAAAGTCGTTCAGTTAGCTAAAAATGCTGTTGGTGAGCGAGGCGAAGTCGCCGCCCCCGAAGGGGGTGGCGGCTTCGCCGAGTATGCGGTGGTGTCGCTGCACTGTCTGCGGGTTTACCTGGAAAAATCCTACCGAGAAGCACTCGATTTGCTGAGCGAGATGCCACAAATACTCGGGGAGATCGGCCTTGAACCGACCGATCTCCCCGATCACTCGACGCTAGTCAAGTGGTTTGATAGGATTAAGACCGCACTCTGGCGAGTGCTGCTGCGCCTCTCGGCGCAGCTGCACGGCCAGAGCGGTCACGCCGCCATTGACGCGACGTTTTTCGACCGCGAAAACGCTAGCAAACACTACTGCCGTCGGACGAATTACCGGGTTCAGACGCTCAAAGCGACAGCTCTCGTCGACACAGAAAGCCAAGCAATTCTGGACGTTCACTGTACGACCGAGAAACGCCACGACACACAGCTCGGCTGGCAGGTCGCCCGCCGCAACGCGGACGACCTCGCCAGCCTCGCTGCCGACAAAGGCTACGACTGGATGGATTTGCGCGAAAAACTCCGCGAAGACGGCGTGAGACCGCTGATCAAACATCGTGAGTTTCGGCCCATCGATCACGCGCATAACGCGCGGATCGATGGGCCTCGATACCGCCAACGAGCGATGTGTGAGACCGTCTTTTCAACGATCAAGCGCACGCTCGGCGACGCCGTGCGTGCGCGAACTTGGTACGGTGAATTTCGTGAACTCGTTTTGATGTGTGTGGTTCACAACACCAAGCGATCTCTAAAACAGTGAAAT
>NZ_JBHDYC010000050.1:0-938 GCF_041894845.1 Natrinema sp. H-ect4 | reverse complement strand
GGCCGTGGTGAATCACCAGACGTAGCGTGATTTCACTGTTTTAGCGATTGCTTGATGTTGTGAACCGCACACATCAAGACGAGTTCACGAAATTCACCGTACCAAGTTCGCGCACGCACGGCGTCGCCGAGCGTGCGCTTGATCGTCGAGAAGACGGTCTCACACATCGCTCTCTGGCGGTATCGAGGCCCATCGATCCGCGCGTTATGTGCGTGATCGATGGGCCGGAACTCACGATGTTTGATCAGCGGTCTTACGCCCTCTTCGCGGAGTTTCTCGCGTAACTCCATCCAATCGTAGCCTTTGTCGGCAGCGAGGCTGGCGAGGTCGCCCGCGTTGCGGCGGGCGACCTGCCAGCCGAGTTGCGTGTCGTGGCGTTTCTCGGTTGTGCAGTGAACGTCCAGAATCGCTTGGCTTTCTGTGTCGACGAGAGCTGTCGCTTTGAGCGTCTGAACCCGGTAATTCGTCCGCCGACAGTAGTGTTTGCTAGCGTTTTCGCGGTCGAAGAACGTCGCATCGATGGCGGCGTGACCGCTCGTGTCGTGCAGCTGCGCCGAGAGGCGCAGCAGCACTCGCCAGAGTGCTGTCTTGATTCTGTCAAACCACTTGACTAGCGTGGAGTGGTGCGGGAGATCGGCCGGTTCGAGGCCGATCTCCCCGAGAATATGTGGCATCTCGCTCAGCAGATCTAACGCCTCTCGGTAGGACTTCTCCAAGTAAACTCGGAGACAATGGAGCGATACGACGGCGTAGTCGGCGAAGCCGCCACCCCCTTCGGGGGCGGCGACTTCGCCTCGGCCACCAACAGCATTTTTAGCTAACCGTACTGCCTTCTTCGTGAAGCGGGAAATTTTCGACATAGAGCATCGGCGATTTCCCGCTTCATCTCCCTAGTTCTGACGGTCGAAACCGACGCTATCCAGCGATTCACCAGAGCC
>NZ_JBHDYC010000005.1:0-232760 GCF_041894845.1 Natrinema sp. H-ect4 | reverse complement strand
AACCGCCGGTTCCGCGCTACCGCTCACTAGCGTTCGCTCATCCACTGGAAGACGCAAGCGTCTTCCAAGCAGTCGCTCGTCCCGTCTGCTCACGGCCGCTTCGCGGCCGTTCGCACGGTATGCGGGACCGGCGGTCCAGCACTACTCGCGACGACCTCGCGCAGTTTCGGGCCGCGGCTCACTGTCGTTCGCCACGGCACAGCGCGCGCCACCGCACTCGGGTGACCGGTCCGGATAGAACGTTCCGACCAAGTAGCAAGCCTGTCTCTCATGGCAAAACGTATCTGAAGAAGAGTATTCCAACAGCGCCTCTCGTTTCGCTCGCTCGAGTCCACGGATCGCTCTCAGCTCGAGTGTTCGTCCGCTCGTAGTCACTCGGATGCCTCGTCACGGAGGAGCACGATCCGAAAACGAGTGGATCGAGCGCGTTCAGAACTGTTTCGTTCGGCCCGCGGCCGACCACGGGTCGGTCGGCGCGTCGCGCGGGACGCGAACGGTGCGGTGTTGCTGTGCGCGAACCCGACCGGCGAACGCCCAGCGCCTGTCGTCCCACGTTTCTTCGCCATCAGCCGCCGCTGCGGCGGCCGCGAGCGCGTGATCGTGGAGATGCGCACCGATGGCGGCCGCGATGGCCGCGGCCTCGTCCGCTGCTGCATCGTCCGGCAGGTCGAGGGAAACGTCTGCGGGCAGCGCCGCTTCGAGCCCCGTCGAATCGTCGCTGTCGGCCGTCGCTGCGGTGTGCCCGTCGCCCTCGGCCCGTCCGCCGTCGTTGGTCGTCGTCTGTTGGCTGGTAGTCATCTGGCTACAGCGGGATGTTGCCGTGTTTCTTGTCGGGGTTTTGCTCGCGTTTGGTCTCGAGCATCTCGAGGTCGTCGATGAGCCGCGGTCGGGTTTCCGTGGGGACGATGACGTCGTCGAGGAAGCCCTTGTCCGTCGCGGTGTAGGGGTTGGCGAACTCCTCGCGGTACTCGTCGATGAGCTCGTCGCGGAGTTCGTCGGGGTTGTCGGCTTCGGCGAGTTCCTCGCGGTAGAGGATGTTGACTGCACCCTGTGGACCCATGACCGCGATCTCAGCGGTCGGCCAGGCGTAGTTGACGTCCGCGCCGAGGTTCTTCGAGGCCATGACGCAGTAGGCACCGCCGTAGGCTTTCCGGGTGATGACGGTCAGCAGCGGGACGGTCGCTTCCGCGTACGCGTAGAGAAGCTTTGCACCGTGACGGATGATCCCGCGGTGTTCCTGATCGGTGCCGGGCATGTAGCCGGGGACGTCGACGAAGGTGACGATCGGGATGTTAAAGGAGTCACAGAAGCGGATGAACCGCGAGCCCTTCATCGAGGCGTCGACGGTCAGCGTGCCGGCGTTGACGCGGGGCTGGTTTGCGACGAGGCCGACCGAGCGCCCGTCCAATCGGCCGAAGCCGACGACGATGTTCTTCGCGAAGTTGTCCGCAACCTCGAAGAACGAGCCCTCGTCGACGACGCTGTCGATGACGTCGGTCATGTCGTAGGGCTTCTGGGGACTCGGCGGAACGATGTCTTTGAGCTGGTCGTCGCGGCGGTCCGGGTCGTCCCACGGTTCGACGCGCGGCGGGTCCTCAACGTTGTTCTGCGGGAGATAGGAGAGGAGCCGTTTGATATCGTCGAGCGCCTGCTCCTCGGTCTCGCAGGCGAACTGGGCGACACCGGTCTTGTTGGAGTGGGTCATCGCACCGCCGAGTTCCTCGTGGGAGACCTCCTCGCCGGTGACGGTCTTGGTGACCCCGGGCCCGGTGATGTACATGTGGCTGGTGTCCTTGACCATGAAGATGAAGTCCGTGATCGCCGGGGAGTAGACCGCGCCGCCGGCACACGGCCCCATCGTCGCCGAAATCTGTGGGATGACGCCGCTGGCCTCCTGGTTTCGGCGGAAGATTTCGGTGTAGCCCGCGAGGCTCTTGACACCCTCCTGAATGCGAGCCCCGGCGGAGTCGTTGAGTCCGATGACCGGTGCGCCGACCTCCATCGCCATGTCCATGACCTTACAGACCTTCTCGGCGAAGACCTCGCCGAGCGAGCCGCCGAAGACGGTGAAGTCGTGGGCGAAGACGAACGTGGTCCGGCCGTTGACCTCGCCATAGCCCGTGACGACGCCGTCGCCGGGCACCTTCTTCTCTTCCATCCCGAACTGGCTCGTCTGGTGGGTCCGGAGCTGGTCGAACTCCGTAAAGGTTCCCTCGTCGAGGAAGTAGTCGATCCGCTCGCGGGCGGTCATCTTCCCCTTGTCGTGTTGCTTTTCGATTCGCGCCTCGCCACCGCCCTTGCGGGCCTCTTCGCGGAGTTCTTCGAGTTCCTCGATACGATCTTCCATCGTCATAGGTGAACCCTCCCGTGTCGACTCATTGCCCGGGGCAACGGTCACCTGAATAAAAAACGTTCTGTAACTCGTATTATTTCCCATGAGGGTTCGACCGTTCTCATACCGCACGGTCTCGAGTCAGTTCGGTCGAAAGACAGCGGAGCGGTGAGTTCCGGTTGAATCGTGGCGGTGTACAGTAGCTTTCAGTGGCTACGATAGTCGCCTCGAGCGGCACTTCGAAGCTCCCGCCCCGGTAACTTCTCTCATCGCAATCGGTAGCAGTGCCGACGGACATCGGACGGTCACGCGGCTTCAAACGCGGAGACGGTAATTGACGCTCGACAACAACATAGTAAATTCCACAATGGATAGTGGCAAAAATGTGTAATATGGGAAAAGAGTGGATATAGTCTCCAAATGTAAGGTTTTAAGGGGTAGAGACTGTCGTCTCAACTATGGCACAACGGGAATCATGGGCAACGAGAACAGGCTTCATCCTCGCTGCGGTCGGGAGCGCGGTGGGATTAGGAAACATCTGGCGGTTCCCCTATCAGGTGGGTGAACAGGGCGGTGCAGCGTTCCTGTTTATTTATCTCCTGTTGATCGTCGGGATCGGCTTTCCGGTAATCCTCGTTGAGTTTGTCGTCGGCCGAAATACGGAACGGAACCCCGTCGGCGCACTAAAACGGATCGGCAGCGGCGCGTGGACGAAAATCGGCTGGGTCTTCGTCACGGCCGGCTTCGTCATCCTCTCGTACTACAGCGTCGTTGCCGGCTGGACGATTCGGTACGTCCTGCTGGGACTTCAGGGAGAGTACACCGCTGATGCTGCGCCCGCACAGTTCGGCGAAGTCGCGAGCGGTCTCGACGCCGTCGTCCTGCACGCGATTTTCATGGCAGCCGTCATCGGAATCGTTGCGCTTGGAATCGAACGCGGGATCGAACTCTCGGTCAAGGTGATGGTTCCGGCCATCATCGTCATCTCGATCGGACTCGCCGCCTACGTCTTCACGCTCGACGGAGCCGCTGACGCGTACGCGTACTATCTCTCGCCGGAATTCAGCACTATCGCGGCCAACTGGACGACGATTCTCCCAGCGGCCGCTGCACAGGCCTTCTTTACGCTCTCGCTCGGGATGGGCGTGATGATTACTTACGCGTCCTACCTCGGGGAGGACCGAAACCTCGCATCGGACGCCGGTATCATCGCCGGCCTCGACACCTTCATCGCCTTCACCGCCGGGATGATCGCGTTCCCAATCCTGTTCGCCGCGGGAATCGAGCCCGGAGCGTCCGGCCCGGCGCTCATCTTCGTGAGCCTCGCCGCTGCGTTCGCCGAACTGCCGTTCGGCGGCATCCTCGGCGCGATCTTCTTCGCTACCGTCGCCATCGCCGCGCTCTCGAGTGCGATCAGTATCATGGAAGTCGTCGTCTCCTATCTGATCGACGAACGCGGCTTCGGCCGGGTTCCCGCGACTGTCGCGCTGGGCGTAGCCATTTTCCTCGTGGGAGTTCCGGCCGCGCTCGACCTCATCTTCGTCGACCTTTACGACGGCTTCGCGAACAGCATCTTACTCATGCTCGGTGGCCTCTTGCTTTCGATCTTCGTGGGCTGGGTCGTTCCCGACCTCGCGCTCGATGAAATCGGCAAAGGGATCAAAGACGTCGGATCGCTGGGTGTCGCGTGGCTCTGGTTCATCCGGATTCCGGTCGTCGTCGCGCTGGTTGCCCTGGTCGCGCTGAACGCGTGGGACTACTACGGGTTCCTCACTGGCCCCTTCTCCGACTGGCTGAGTGCGAATCTCTGACCGGTCACCGACACTCGCCTCGAATCAACCACCACCGCATTTTTTGAGCCCGCTTCGAGTCGGTCTCAGGCCTCGCCGTAGACCGGCACGGCTGCCCCGCTCGTCACCGCCGCGCCGTCGCTACAGAGGAAGGCCATCACGTCCGCAATCTCGAGCGGATCGACCCACGAGTCGTGGTCAGCGTCGGGCATCATCTCCCGGTTCATCGGCGTGTCGATCACGCTCGGCATGACGCAGTTCGCCCGCACCGTCCCGCGATTCTCCTCGGCGAGCGTCTCCGTCAGCAGCCGAATGCCGGCCTTCGTGATCCGGTAAGGGCCATCCCCCTCCCCGCCCTCGAGCGAGGACCGTGCGCTGATACTGACGATCGATCCCGTCGAGTCCTGGAGGTGGGGCAGGGCGTGTTTCGACGCGAGAAACGCCGTCTTCAGGTTGACGTCCAGCAGGAGGTCGAACTCCTCGAGATCGGTGTCCTCAACGTGATCGCCGCCGCGCCACGTTCCGGCGATGTTCAGCAGGTGATCGATCCGGCCGTGGTCGTCGGCGACGGATTCCATCAGTGCAGCCACGTCGTCCTCGTCGGTCAGGTCGGCCTCGTAGAACGCGAGGTCGGATTCTCCGTCGGGGTCGCGCTCGAGCAGGCTGTCCTCGTCGTCCGGCGCGATCACGTCCACGGCACAGACCGTCGCGCCCGCCTCGAGGAAGCGATCGACGGCAGCGCTGCCGAGCGCGCCGCTGGCACCGGTGATCACCGCAACGGTTCCGTCGAAGTCGACGTCGAACTCGGTTTGGACGGACATACCGAACAGTGTGCGGTCCGCTCGCATCAAAGGTGGGGGCGTTGACGATCATCCGGCGGCGGGTACCGGGCCGCCGTTACGAATGGCCCGTCGGCAGGGCCGCTCGGCGGAACCAGAACTCGGCGATCGCGTCCGCCATCTCGGCGTACTCCGTCGGCTCCGTCGGCTTCGTGAGGTACGCGTTGGCCGCGAGGTCGTAGCTCGCGCGAACGTCCGACAGGTTCGTCGATCGCGTCAACACGAGCACGGGGAGCCGTGCGAGTTCGGGCTCGGCCGTCACCGCCTCGAGGAACTCGAGACCGTCCATCTGCGGCAGGTCCAGATCCAACAGGATGAGGTCCGGAACGACCGGCGGCTCGCCGTCGCGGCCGGTGAGGAGCGAGAGCGCTTCCGCGCCGTCGCCAATGACGCGAATCGAGGACTCGATCGCCAACCCGGCGAACGCCTCGCGGGCGAGACGGATGTCATCGTCGTCGTCCTCGACGAGGAGCACGTCGATCGGCTCGTCGCGTTGACCGCTCATAGTACCGTTAGAGTTGGCATATAAATGTCCGATTCATGCAATGTAGTGATCTTCTTCACCTTGTCAAGGTATCCCGTTAAGGCTATTTGCTACACAATTTGGGACTCGTTCGGCGACGGTCGGTTCGACGGGGCGAGTGCGAGGCGTCGGTAGAATAACGTCGCCGAGTCTCGATGGATCGCCGTATGCGGCTCATCGCGCATCGAGGGTTCGCTGCGACCGCTCCCGAGAATACGATTAGTGCCGTTCGAGCCGCGGCCGACCGCGCCGACGCCGTCGAGTTCGACGTGCGACGCTGTGGCTCCGACGAACTCGTCGTCGTCCACGACGAGACGATCGACCGCGTCACCGACGGCACCGGGACCGTCGCGGACGCCGCCCTCGCGGACCTCTCCGCTCGCTCGGTGCACGGCTCCGGCGACGGAATTCCGACCCTCGCGGCGATGCTCGAGGCCCTCCCGCCGACCGTCGAGGCCCACATCGAACTCAAAGAATCCGGCATCGCCGCGGACGTCCTCGTTGCTCTCGAGGACGCGGCCCTCCCCAATCGCGTCGTCCTCACCTCGTTTCTGGTTTCCGAACTCCGGACGGTTCGCGACCGCGATCCGTGTCAACCGATCGGGCTCCTCGTCAGTCGGCACCTCGAGACGCCGATCACCACGGCGGTCGAACTCGACTGCGACGTCATCGGGGCGAGCTACTGGCGCTGTCTGGCGACACGCGTCGTGCCGCGAGCGACGGCGGTGGGACTCGAGGTCCACGCGTGGACGATCGAACGACGAGCGGTGGCGAAATTGCTCGCCCGCCGCGGCGTCGAGTACGTTGCGGCGGATCGACCGATCGACGTGTGACCGCTCGAGACGGGCGATCGACGCGTCGCGAGGAATCGATAGCACGGACGGCCCGCTCGCGGGCCGGTCGTTCGACGAGCGATCTCGACTGCGAGAGCGGTGGTTTCGAACGGTAGCGCAGAACGACCGGCCGACCGCCGAGGCTCGAGAAGTCCAGTTACGACGAATAGCGCGATCATCGAGATGTCACGACGACGCCCGCCACGATTACGGTTGCGAGGAACGAGAGGCCGCCGAGAAACAGCCAACCCGCGTTGTAGCCGACCGTATCGATCAGGTAGCCGAACACTGGTGGTGCGAAGAGTCCACCGACGGTGGCCGCGAGCTGACCGGCGGCCGAGGCGGCCCCGATCTCGTCGTCGGCGACGACGGTCGAGAGACAGGAATAATACAGCCCCGTCGAACCGAGCGCGAAGACGCCGAGCACTGAAAAGACGATACCTGCCCCGAACGGCGTCTCGATGACCGGAACAACGAAAAAGAGAACGCCGCCACCGACGGTCTGAACGAGCAGAATCGAAAGCGTTGTACCGCGTGAATTCCCCGGGAGGGTGTCAGCGAACCAGCCCGCAACGATTTTCCCGACGCTGCTGGACACTTGCACCATCGCCAGCACGATTCCACCGGTCGCAACTGTCGCGCCGACGGATTCCTCGACGTAGAGGATCGTGTACCCGGTCGTCGTGTAAAACCCCGCTCCGATACAGATTCCTGCGGCCGTGAGAAGCAGGTAGGATCGATTCGTCGCTAGCCCTCGAAAATCCGGGTACGTCGCTGCGGCCCCACTGGTGCCCGAATACGTGAGATAAAAGAACGCGGCGACAGCGACGCCGACGGCTGCAGCGACGAGAAATCCCGTTTGCCAGACGGCGACACCGACCAGCCCCGTTACTAGAACGGCGCTGATCGCGCTTCCGATGGTCGGCCCGATCTGCTTGATTCCGATCGCTCGGTGCTGCCACGCGGGTTCGACGTTGTCGAAGATCGCTTTATTGGTCCCCGGTGTCGCGGTGCCGTACATCGACCCGAGGAGAAACGCTGCGACGAGTAACAGCCCGTAGGTCGGCGCGACCGCGATAAGAACCGCGCCAACTGCGAGTCCAACCAAGCCAATCGTCAGCGTTCGGTGTTCGCCGAACCGATCGGTGAGAACCCCGATGGGGAGGAGAAAGACAGCGTATCCGAGCGTCAGAGCCGTGATGACGAATCCGACGGTCGTTCCACTGAGCGAGAAGGTATCCCGGAAGAACGGCGTTCCGGCATAGACGGCATAGTAGCAAATACTGGCCGCAACGTGCCAGATCGTTATCTGTGAAACGAGTCTCCGGCCGCCCTTTGTCACAGTTTTGATATAGTCAGAGGTGTATTAAGTACTATCGACGGGGAGATCGATCGAGTCGCTCTCTCGATAGTAGCCACTGAACGTCACTGCACACCTAATCGCATAACGACGTTGCGATTAGTGTGTAATTCGTTTCAGTGGCTACTATAGTCGCCGACGGTCGTCACTGACACCGTCCGCGTTCGCGGGCCGTCGCACTCCACGAACAACACCGACTGCCACGTCCCCAGCGCTAACTCCCCGTCCTCGACTGGAACCGTCACGTCCGGACTGATCAGCGCGGCCCGCAGATGCGAGTCCGCATTGCCGTCCAGTTCGTCGTGTGCATGCCCCTCGTCCGGAACGAGATCCCGCAGGAACGACTCGAGGTCGCCGCGAAGCCGCGATTCGTTTTCCTGGACGACGAGGCCGGCCGTCGTGTGCTCGACGAAGGCCGTACAGGTCCCCGACTCGAGGTCGTCAGGAACGGCCGCCGCGATGCGCTCGGTCACGTCAACGGTCGTCAGCCGCGACTCGGTTTCGACGGAAAACCCCATGCGCGAGTGGTCGACCGCGAGGATAGATTGCGTTTCGGTCCGCACCGACGAACGACAGGCCCTTACGAAAGTTGCCGCGTGGCCCACGCGGCCCGGTCACGCACGTTCGGAGCCGGGTCCTCGCTCGCGAGGGTTCGCAGATACGGGGCGGCCGCGTCGACGCGACCGTGACCGAGCGCGACGCAGGCGTTCGCCCGCACGTGCGGGTAGTCGTCCGCGAGTAACTCGAGTAACTGGCCGCGAACCGGGTCGACGGCGGTTTCGACGCCGGCGACGACGCGGCTGACCGCGACCGCCGCGATCGCGCGAGTGTCAGGATCGTCGCAGGACAGCGCCGCCCCGAGTTCGGCGCACACCGGCTCGACCGCGGTGGGATCGCGGCGGGCCACGTCGCCGAGACAGCCGATCGCGTCGTATCGCAACGACGCGTCGTCGTGATCCGCGAGCGCGGCGGCCTGTGCGACGAACTCGAGGGAGGGCAACGCGGCGTCGGAGCGCGCCAGTCGACCGAGCGCTCGGAGCGCGGGCGGCCCGTTTTCGACCGGGTCCGCCGCCAGCGCATCGATAAGAACCGATGCGGCCGGTTCGATCGCGGTCGGGTCCTCCCGGGAGACGTGTGCGAGTATACGAATCCCCCACCGATCGGAGCCGTTTCGCCGCTCGAGCACCTCGGTGATCGCTGCCGCGTGCTCGACCAGCACGTCCGGCCGCTCGGCCGCGACGGTGGCGAGACACCGGAGTAGGTCCTCCACCATCGGCTCGTCGGCGTTCCCAACGGCGACGGCGACGATCGATCCGGTTGACGGCGCGACATCGGTCGGCGCTTGGGCTGCCAGATCGGCGAGACAGGCGGCGATATCGTCGCGAAAATCGATCGCTGGCCGCTCGAGCAGCGCCCGGAGCTTCGGAACCGTCGGGACGTACGCTGCCGCCTGGCTGCGCTCGTCGATCGCAGTGCGGATTCGGCGGACTGCGGCCCGTTGTTCGGCCGGTTCCTGCTCGTCGAGTTGTGCAAGTACCGACGGGAGGTCGATCCCGGCGGCCCCCCGGCCCCGAGGCTCGACGGCCTCACCCCATTCCCCATCCATCGTCTCCTGCATTGGAGATGGTCTATAAAAGCATTCTGGCCGAATGGCGGGGAAATAGCCTTTGTTCGGGCGGTACAGCGTCGAATTACGGGTTTCTCGGATTTGAACTATCGGCGCTCGAGACCGAACACAGGTCGTTCGGGCTCGACGTATCGGTCGCTCGAGTCACGAAACGGGCATCGAGCGTCCCTAGGCGAGCCACTCCTCGGGCTTGGTGTCGTAGTCGACGTCGTCGGCCGCGAGATGTTCGACCTCCTCCCACGGCACGTCCTCTGTCGTCATCGTCTCGCCGTTGTACCGGATCAGTTTGCCCTGCTCTTCGGGTTCGGGCTCACGATTCCTTCGCTTGGCGACCTCGATGTCGTGCTCGTCGATCTCCTTGACGATCGTCAACAGGTTCACCGGCCGCCCCCACAGCTCGAAGATCCGCTTGAGGGTCTCCTTGGCCTGCCCCAGATCGAGCATAACGCCATTGTACTGGTGGCCCAGCAGGAGTTCGTTCGCGTTATTGTAGTTGCCGTCGTAGACCGCGATCGTCGGCTTCCCGAAGTTGGTGAACTGCAGGAGGAGCTTCTTCTTGACGTCTTCTGCGGCGTCACTGGCGACGTGGAACTGCCCGGTCGCCTGCGAGTGCTCGTAGGTGAAGTAGTTGTTCTCCGTGATGAACTCCTGGGTCAGGAACTCGTCGAGGAAGGTCACGTCGTTGTGGCTCTCCCGCACGTCGAACAGCCGATCCCAGCCGGCAGCGAAGTCGACATCTTCGAGTGCCTCTGCGACCGACGAATAGCGGGCGTCGTCGAACAGGTAGCGGCCGATCCGCTCGAGTTCATTCTGCGTGACCCGCGCGAGGAAGCCGCGGTTCTGGCGCTTGACCAGCGAGTAGTGTCGGCGAGCGACGCCCTCGTATGTCAACACCTTCCAGGGGTATTTCGACACGTCGATCTCACCGTCTCGCGCCCGCTCGAGCGCCTCGCGGTCGACCCACTCGTCGGGCACCGCCTCGAGCGAGTCCAGCGTCGCGGGCGTAATCGTCTCGATAGCCGCCGGCGGCTCGAGGCCGTCGAGAACCTCGTCGAAGTCGACGACCTCGGTGAGGTTCCGCCAGGAGACGCCCTCGACACGCAGGAGAGCCTCGAGGACCTCCCGTCGGTTGGTCGTGTTCTCGACGTACTCCCAGAGCTCCATTCCGAGGCTGTAGGGGTTGAGGCCGCCCGACGCCAGGACTTTGGCCATGTGGTCGGCGTAGTTGAGGAACTCGTCGTCGCCGGCGAAGGCCTCGTCGGTCATCATCGTCGACTCCCAGTAGGCGGCCCACCCCTCGTTCATCACCTTCGTCATCTTCTGGGCGGCGAAGTAGTACGCCTCCGCACGCATCATATCGAGGATGTCGCGTTGCCACTCCGTCATCTCGACGCCCCGGCCGGCGTCCGCGTCGTACTGCTTGCCGTGCTCGCGGACGAACGCCAGCACGTCCTTCTGTGGCTCCTCGGGGAAGTTCACCGCGACGTCCTCGCCCTCGAGCTTCTCGACCCATGCCTCGTCGAACACCTCGCCTTTGATCTCGTCGGAGAGCTCGAGTTCATCTAACTTCTCGGCTAGGTCCTCGTCGAGTTCCTCGTGGGCCGGCCCGTCGATGTCGAGCCGGCGGCTGAACACCTGATGCTGGTCGATGTTGTCCTCGAGGCTCAAGCAGTGATCGATCCACTTCTCGACCTCGGCGCGGTCGATGTCGGGATCGGACATGTACTCGTCGATGGCTCGCGCGTGGCGCTCAAGCATGGCCGCGGCGTTGACCTGATCCTTATCGGCGCGGCCGCTGGTGAACATGCCGAACCAGTCGTTGTTCGCGAAGAAGTCCGAGTGGGCTTCGACGTGGGTGATGACCGCCTTCTGGTCGGCGATCGTGTTCGACTCCTGCAGGAACGCGTGAGCCGGGTTGTCGTTGTTGACGATCTCGAAGGCCTTCCCGCCGCCGTACTGGCCCTGCTTTTGTTGCTTATCGTACTGCATGCCCCACCGCCAGTGCGGATAGCGGCTCTGAAACCCGCCGTACGCGATGAGCTCGTTCATCTCGTCGTAGTCGATGATCCAGTACTTCACCGGGTAGGGCTCGAGGCCGAGTTTCTCGGCCAGGTTTCTGGCCTCCTCGACCGGTTCCTCGAGATCGCTGGCGATCGCCTGTTTGCGGAATCTGTCCGAATTACTCATTGTCATCACTCTCCGTGGAGAGGATCTCGTAGATCGCGTCGGTCACGTCCGCCTCGTCGTTGACGTACGCCACCGCGACATCCTCGGCGTCGGTACCGAAGTGGCGCTCGAGCTCCTCTGCGTGGGTGGCGTTGATCGCGTTCCCGCTGGGCTGGGTCTCCACGTAGGCGTGGAGGTTCGCCGGGATCTGCTCCATCAGGGGGATCACGCGCTCGCCGGTGTCGTTCGAGGAGTTCTCCGAGTCGCCGGCCGCGAAGACGTACCGGTTCCAGTCGCTCCAGGGGTACTCCTCGAGCAGCTGGTTGGCGAGTTCGTATGCGCTCGAGATCTTCGTGCCGCCGCCGCTCCGGATGCCGAAGAACTCGTCGCGCTCGACCTCCCAGGCGTCGGCGTCGTGGGCGATGTAGACGAACTCGGCGTTGTCGTACTTCCCCTGCAGGTACCAGTCCAGCGGGGTAAAGGTCCGCTCGACGAGTTCGCGCTTTTTCTCGCGCATCGAGCCGGAGACGTCGCGGATGTTGACGACCACGACGTTCTTTTCTTTCTCCTCGATGATCTCGGGGTGGCGGTAGCGCTCGTCCTCGCGGCGGAAGGGGACGTGTTGGATCCCCTCGCGGCGGATCTTCTGCTGGACGCTCTCGCGCTCGACCTCGTTTTCAACCTCCTCGATCGAGGTCCATTTGCCGCGTTCCTCCTCGGGGATGTTGCTGTAGGCCTCTTCGACCCACGCCATCGACACCGGCAGGCTCTCGCCGCGGGCCCACTCGAAGACGTCGCGCGGCTCGATCCCCTCGACCTTGCACAGCTCCTGCAGGAACTCTTCGTCGAAGTCCATCGCGAGCTTGCGCTTGAGCCCCTCCTTGAACATCCGCTCGAAGTCGAGCGTGCTGTTCGGACCGGAGCGGGTGAGGTCGGTGAACGGGCCTTCCTTTTCCTCGACGACTTTCTTTCCCTTCGGATCGAGGTCGAGGCCAAGCTCCTCGTCGAGCTCTTCGGCGAACTCCTCGGGGTCCATCTCGTAGTACTCGTGGTCGCCGCCCTCCTCGCCGGGATCGCCGTCCTCGCCGTCGTCGTCGCCCGGTTGTGGCTGGGGCTGGCCGACCGGCTGGCCGGTGTCGGGCGTGCCGTCCTCGCCCTGTCCGACGCCGCCCTTGTCGTGCTGGTCGTACTCGAACTCCGGCAGCGAGACGATCTTCACCGGAATGTTAATCTCGCCGGGCCGGCTCTGGCCGAGGTCACCGTACTGGATGAAGTCAGCGAGGTCCTCGCGGCGCTCCTCGCCGACTTCGCGGAATCGATCGAGGTCGTCTCTCAGTCCCATCTGTAGCTCACCTGTCCCATGACGTGTCTGCTGGTCAGTTCGGCCGACGCCTCGGTGTAACCGAAGAGGTCGACCATCGTCGCGATCGTGCTCTCCTTGACCGCTTCTGTCTCGGTCCCGCCGGGCGGATCGCTCCACTGTCGCGGGTCGAAGTCCTCGAAGGTCCGCTCGACGTCGTCCCAGTCGTGGCTCTCGAGGACGGTCTTGATCACCGGGATCGCCGTGAGGTCGACGTCCTCGACGGAGAAGTCCTCGTTGCGGTGCTCCCAGGCGTGGCGGTTCAGGGAGGTGATGACCTTCTCGCGTCTGAAGTTCCGGACGCTTTCGCGGGGGAGGTTCCCCTCGTATTCGGACTCGGAGAACCGACCGAGGTGCTCGATCTCGAAGAGCTTCATCGTCAGCGGGTCGGGCTCGACGCGCTCGCCGCGGTCGTTGTACAGCGGCTCCTCGGTCTCCCAGGCGTAGACGTGTTCGACGTACTCGGCGACGGTCTCCTCGTCGACGCGTTTGTCGTGCATGATGGCCTCGATGACGTCCGACTCCTGCTGGTCGTAGATGTAGTTCTTCACAGGGACGACGCGGTTCTCGAACTCCGAGCGCTCGCCAGTCGAGAAGACCGGCGCGTCGGCCAGCCCCTCGACCATGGCGTTCAACACGTCGCGGGGCATGACGACGTCCTCGACCGGCAGCTCCGCGTGGTGGCGCTCGAGGTCCGCCTGGAGCAGTTCGGCGAGCGTGTCCCGCGTGTACGTGACCGGAATCCCGTGGTCGCCGTCGTTGCCGTCGTCGTCGAAGTCGAACTCGTCTTTCTCCCGACGAGTGTCCCCCTCCTGGAGGTAGCCCTGATCGTAGATCCGGGCCTTGTCGACCAGATCGAGCCCGTTCGGGAGGTTCTCCTCGTCCAGTCGCGTGACGACCGCGTACAGCGCGGCCGCCTCGATTGCGTGGGGTGCGAACTCCTGGGGTCGTGTGCGGCCGTCCTGTCCTTTGACCGTCACCGTCACCGGCGCGCGGATCCGATCCTCGAGTTCGTCGTAGCTCTCGGCCTCCCAGACCGAGGTCTCGTTGGTCAGCTCGCGGCGGATCAGCTCCGTCTCGAGGCTCAGGTTCGTCAGGTAGCCAAAGCGGTGTTTGTCCAGCCGGCGCTTCAGGGCCTTCAGCGGGTCCATGCCGTTGCGATCCGAGTGCTGGTTGAGCTGGGCCTCCAGATCGGGGTTGGAGATGATCAGCAGCTGGGAGTCGACGTCCATCCCGATCCCCTTGTCGAGCTTCACCGACTGCTCGTCGGGGACGTTCAGCAGTTTCTGGAGGAGATCGGCGTGCTGAGCGGCATCCTCGACGATGGTGAGGACGCTATTGCCCTGCGAGAGCACGCCGTCGTAGCTGAAGGCCTGCGGGTTCTTCCGGCCCCGCGAGTCCAGTTCCTGGAGCATGCCGTGCATCCACGAGCCGACGAGGCGCTCCTTGGGCGGACCGTCGTCTTCCGAGTGGAGGACGCCGACGCCCTGGCCCACGTCGACGACGTAGTTCTTCACGCGGAGGTGGTCCTCGTCCGTGATCGCCGAGAACAGTTCCTCCTCGCCCTCCCGGCGGTAGCGCTCCTCGAGGAAGTCGTACGCCTCCCGGGAGAACGGGTCGAGTTGCGCGTCGACCTGCACGGGAACGTGATCGTCGAGTTCCGCGTTGAGTCGCTCGAGCAGGTCCTCGCGGACGTTCTCGGGGAACACCGACAGTGGGTGGGCCTGCACCGGGCTCTCGTACCAGTTCTGTTCGTCTCCGGCGCTGGCGTCGCCGCCGTAGCTCAGGCCGCGCTCGCCGGCGTCGGCGGTCGAGATGTTCCACTCGACGGTGTAGCGGCGGCCGTCCGGCGTCTTCGAGTACTCGCGCAGCCCGTTGACCAGACACCGCTTGAGTTCCGATTTTCCGGTCGCCGTGGGTCCCTCGAACCAGATGATCTTCTCGTCTTTCGCCCGACCGGCGGCGATCGACCGCAGATCGTCGACGAACCCGTTGAGCACCTCGGTGTTGCCGAGGATCGCGTGCTCGCCGTCGTTGTGCGGATCGTCGAAGAAGCGGTAACGCTCCTTCTCCTCGCCCTCCTCGACGACGGTCCGGGTGCCTGCTGCCTCGATCGCCTCGAGTAGGTACTTCGAGGCGTGGGAGGCGATCGAGGGGTTCTCGAAGATGCGGTCGACGTACGCCGCGAGGTGCATCGGCTCCTCGTAGGTCTCCTCGAGGGCGCGGTCAGCGTCGCTGACGTAGTCGGTTCCTCGTGCCATGTTACTCTTCCATCTCTGCTTTGGCGACCTCCGCGCCGGCGAACTCGAGCACCTCCTTGGCCCCGCCCTCGGAGTAGCCCTGTTCCATCAGCGCGTCGATCCACGCGGAGCGCTCGTCGTCGTCGAACTCGTTGGCGCTCACCAGCGCGGAGAAGTTGATGTTGTGCTTCTTGTCCTCCCAGAGCTTGCGCTCGAGCGCGCGGCGCAGGCGCTCGTTGTCCTGCGGGTTGAACGCTTCACCTTCGCGCGCACGGCGGGAGACCCAGTTCGAGACCTCCTGCCGGAAGTCCTCCTTCCTGTCTTCGGGAATGTCGAGTTTCTCCTCGACGCTTCGCAGGAACGTCTCGTCGGGCTCTTGCTCGCGGCCCGTGAGTTCGTCCTCGATGGTGTCGTCGTCGATGTAGGCCATCACGTGATCCATGTACTTCTCGCCCTGGCGCTGGATCTCGTCGAGGTCGTAGGCCAGCGCGTGGCGGACGTCCTCGATGGCCCGCTCCTTGTACTCTTCGCGCACGGTCTCGAGGTAGCGGTAGTACTTCTCGAAGTTGTCCTCCGGAATCGAGCCGTGGTGCTCGAGGTTCTCCTCGAAGAAGTTAAACACCGTCAGCGGCGAGAGGAAGCCGCGCTGGCGGTGTTTGGAGTCCATGATCGCCTCGGCGATCTCGTCGCCGATGAACCGGGGAGAGACGCCGACCATGCCCTCGCCGATTTCGGCCGTCGCCTCGGCCTCTTCGCGGAGCTTCTTGATGTCGATGTCGTCGCCCTCGTCGATCTCGCCGTTGTAGGCCTTGGCTTTCGAGAGCAACTCGACGGTTTCGGTGTCGGGCTCCTCGATGCGCGTGAGGACGCCGAAGAGGCCCGCCATCTCGAGGGTGTGGGGCTCGACGTTGATGTCGGGGACATCGGCGTTGCTCAGCATCTTGTCGTAGATGTTGGCCTCGTCCTCGTAGCTGAGGACGTACGGGAAGTCGATCCGCTTGGTGCGGTCGTTGAAGGCCTCCATCTTCTCGTCGCCCTTCTTGTCCTTGTACTCGGGCATGTTGGTACGACCCACGATCACCTGGTCGATGTCGATTCGCGGGTTGTTCTTGGGCTTGATCGTCTGCTCCTGGGTCGCGTGGAGGAAGTCATAGAGGAACTCCCGCTGAAGTTTGAGCAGCTCTTCACCGGAGAAGATGCCGCGGTTGGCGTTACAGAAGGCACCCGAGTAATCGAACGCGCGCGGGTCGCTCTCGCCGTAGATAGCGATCTTGGAGTAGTTGACGTCTCCCGTCAGCTCCGTCTCGTCCTGGTTCTTCTTGTCCTTGGGCTCGAACGTCTCGAGGCCCTGGCGCTTGTTCTCGTCGGCGACGAAGCGGACGATCTCGATGTGGTTCTCGAGGACCTGCTGGAGGTCATCGTCGTAGTACGCCAGCAGCCGATCTATGTAGAACTCGCTTTCGGGGTCCAGCGCCTGCTCGTTCTGGATCGTGTACGGCGCATCGAGGTTCTCGTTGAGGTCGTCGATGACCCGCTGGCGCTGCTCGACGGGGAGCAAGACAAGCGGATCCTGGTTCATCGGTGACCGGACGGTGTCGTCGGCCGGGTCCTGGTCCTGAATCACGTCACAGAGGTTGGTCCACTTGAAGGTGTACATCCGCCCGTCGTCGCGAAGCGTGTAGTCCTCGAAGTACCTGCGGACCTGCTTGTCGAAGTGGGACTTCCCGGAGCCGACCGGGCCGAGGAGGAGCTTGATCCGGCGCTCGGGACCGAGGCGTCGAGCACCCGATTTGACCTTGTTCACGAACTCGTGGATCGACTGGTGGATGATCTTTCCGTAGAACGTGTTCTCACCGCCACCCAGCGGGTCCTCGCTCGCCAGTTGGTACTCGACTACCCCCTCAGTTTCGTCGTAGGTGGTGCCGTAGTAGTCGAACATATCCGCGACGCGCTGGTGGGCGTTGCGGGCAATCTTCGGGTCCTCGTACACCGCCTCGAGGTACCAGTCGAAGGACTTGGTTTCCCGCAGGTCTGCGGGCATCGATTCCTGATAATCCGTACTGAGCTGCTCGAGTGTCTCGATGTCACCGGTCATGGTATCATTGCCAGTTGCGGGGTTCTCCCGTCTGCAGTGCAGTCGTCCATTCGTGTGCGGACGACGTGAGCGGACGTCGTTCGACCGATCGGGCCGTCTCGTGGTCGAACCGTCGGAATCCGTCGCGTCGCGTCACCCGACGTGAGCGCGTCGTACTCGTCGGACTCCTCGAGCGGATTCTCGCGGAGCGCGACTCCGTCGCGGGCGGCTATATTGCGTGTCATGTGTCGTCTCTTCCACTCGCTGTCGTGCGGTGACCCCGCTGGCCGCGGACGACGATGCGCCGGGGACGGGCGCGGAGTGGATCGGTCCGCCGAACGGATACCGATAGTATTTAATGAGTGAGTAATCCAGGTACTTAGCCTTAGCCCCAAAAGGTATTTGTCAGAAGTTTATTGCAGGTAAATACTGCCAGAAGTCTATATTGGTGCTCGGTATCACACCCCATATTCGGCGGTCTATCGGATAAATCACCGGCCTGCAGCGTCCACGTCAGCTCGCGCGCACTCTTCTACCGCCGGTTTGTCACGACGATCCCGACGGGTTCGATAGACCGCTGTCGGCCGGCTCGATCCGTCGCTCCCGACCGGCGAACCGGTGGGCCGGGCGGCCCATCGACGACTGATTCCGGTGTCGACGGGGAGGCCGTCCACCGATTCGGTGGCTACTAGAGGCGGGCAGTCCTAGCGACTCCCATGTCGGATTCGGAGACGGACGACGGGATCGACCGCTCGCGGCTCCCAGACGGCTGGACCGTCTGGAGCCAGGGGGAAGACGGCCGGCTCGTCCTCGCGTACCGACCGGACGTCTTCAACGCCGCGGACTTCCCGGCACCCTGTCTGCCGACGCTGTATCTCACCCACGGCAAGCGGACCCGCCGCCCCGGCGTCAACCCCGCCGATACTGCCGACTCCGCGGACTGGTTCGTCACCCTCTATCTCGAGCCAGATGTCTCGCTGAACGAGACACTTCGATTTCCGACCCGGGAGGCAGCCCTCGAACGGACCGTTGCACTCGCCCGCCAGTTCGACGACGGCGAGATCGACTACCGATCGCTCTATCAGGTCCCTCGCGAGGAGTACTTCGACCGCCTCGACGACCTCACCGGCGACGATAGCGCGGAGTGACCGCGCTCGAGTCCGAATATATCGCCTGGCACTCCGATCAATCCCTCTCGCCGTGACACTCCGGTCGATCACCGGGACGTGACGCTTAACCGCCAGTGGCAACTACGCGTGGGTATGTCGACCGTTACACTCGTCGGTTCCCGGCTGGCCGAGCCCGGAACCGAGTTCGTCTATCAGGGCGAGGCCGACGGCTGCGCCGGCTGTCCCTACCGCAGTCAGTGTCTCAATCTCCAGCCCGGAACGAAGTATCGCATCACCTCCATCCGCGAGAACGCCCAGACGCTCGAGTGCGCCATGCACGACGGCGGCGTTCGCGCCGTCGAGGTCGAACCCGCGCCGACGCGCGCGAACATCACGTCCAAGGGAGCGTTCGCCGGTAGCAAGACGAGCCTCCCCGGTCCCTGTCCCTACGTCGCCTGTCCGAGCCACGAGTACTGCGAGCCTGACGGCGTCGACTTCGACGAGGAGTATCGCATTCGAGAGATCATCGGCGAGCCGCCACACGATGTTTGCCATCTCGACCGGCCGCTCGAGTTAGTCGAACTCGAGACCGACGACTGACGCGTCGGTTGCGGCACCCGACTCGAGAACCGCAATCGATCGCTCGGTGACTCTCACCTGCCCCCTCCGTCACCGATTCGAAATCGATATTTTCCACTCCAGTCCCGTCAAGGGTCGTCACGTCACAGCGCCGGCAATCGCCAGGAGCCCCGCTCCGAGCAGTCCGGCGATCCCCGCGCCGACGAAGGCCGGCGTGTACGTTCCCACGAGGTCGTACGTGAGGCCGGTGGCCCAGGGAGCGAGCAGCCCCGAGACGGCGAAGGAGACCGACACAAGCCCGAAGATCGCATTGGGGTTCGCCGTCCCGAACAGATCCACCGTCAGCGGCGAGAGCAGCGCGCCGTTGCCCCCGTAGGCGATCCCGAAGATCACAGCGAAGCCGTAGAGTCCGAGCGGGGAATCGATGAAGGGGAGAGACAGCGTTGCTGCCCCCATGACGCCCGAACACGCGACGAACGTCCGAACGCGACCGAATCGATCCGCGAGCCCACCGATCCCGATCCGAGCCACCGCCGTCGTCCCGCCGATCGTCGCGAGCGCCACCGCACCCGTTTCCTCCCCGAGACCGATATCACCAGTGTGGGGGACGATATGAACGAGTACCGCGTACAGGGTCGCATAGACGAGTACCCAGCCCGTCATGACCAGCAGGAACTGCCGCGAGGTCGCGACGGCGACGAGCTCGCGCCGGTAGGCCTGCCACTCCGGCGGGTCGCGGTCTGGAACGCCGTCCGGGAACTCGTCGCCCGGGTCGGTATCGCTCGAGGCCGGGTCGTCGGCGAACAGCGGCGTCACGAGCGCGACGGCGACCGTCGCGGCGACGACGAGTGCGAGGAACGCGTACCGCCACTCGAGGACGTCGATGAGCGCGCTCGCGGCGGGCGACATCGCGACCATCCCGATGCCGAGGCCGGCCGTCGCGATGCCGGTCGCGAGGCCGCGGCGGCGCTGGAACCAGCGCGGAACCGTGGCGTAGGAGACCACGTAGATCACACCGAGTCCAATCGCCGTGAGGACGCCGTAGGCGAACAGGAGCCCGGCGTACGAATCCGTCTGACTCGTCCAGACGCCACCGATCGCGAGCGTGACCGCACCGAACGCCAGCAGGCGCCGGACGCCGAAGCGGTCGGCGAGAACGCCCAGAGCCGCTGCCGAGAGGTAGATGACGACCGTCTGCAGGGAGAAGACCAACGAGACGGCGGACCGGGAAATTTCGAGGTCCCGCTGCATCGGACCGAGGAAGACGCCGAAGGCATAGGAGAGACCGAAGACGACGAAGGCACCGACGAAGCCGCCGGCGACGACGTACCAGCCGCGGTAGACGCGGCGATCGGCCGTCGGTTCCGTTCCGTCGACCACGCAAGCGGTATTGCCGGATCGATCCGAGCCGCCGTTGGGACACATTCGATCGTACTCTTCCGCCGCGGCACATAATGTTTAACACGGTATTTGTGGTTTGCTTATATATAATCTGCAGAGAGGACAGCGGCGACCGGGAACGTCGTCGAACGGCTCAGAAATCGAATCGCTGACGTCGTCGAACGATGGATGCCGAGCCCGTTTCTGTTCGCGATCATTCTGTCTTACGTCGTGTTCGTAGTCGGGATGATCTCGAGGGACAGGGGCCGACGGAAATGGTCCAACACTGGTACGACGGGTTCTGGGCATTCCTCACGTTCGCGATGCAGATGGTACTAATAATCAGGACCGAGTTCGTGATCGCGTATCACCCGCGAGTCAACGACGCGCTCCGGCGGCTGGCAGCGATTCCGAACAGTAGCAGACAGGCCATCGTCCTCGTCGGCGTCGTGTCGATGGGGCTGGCCTGGATCCACTGGGGGCTCAGCCTCGTCGTCGGCGCGATCTTCGCTCGAGAAATGGGGAGGGCGCCTACCGGGAGGGGATCACGGTCCACTATCCGCTGCTCTGCGTGGCGGGCTACATGGGACTGGGGCTCACCTGGCACTGGGGATTATCCGGCTCGGCTCCCCTCTTGCTCGCCGCGGCGGGCAACGAATTCATCGAACTCGGCGTCATCGACGAACCGGTCGGCACGTCCGCGACGGTCTTCAGCGGGTACGCGCTCGCGCTCACCGCGCTATCAATCGTGTTCGCGGCGATCATCCTGTTCCTGCTCCCGTACTGACCGGAACAGGCTCTGCCTCATGACTCGAAACCAACGGGTCCCGCCTACTCCGCCTCGAGCTCGCCGTCCTCGAGCCACGAGCCGGCCCAGCACTCGATTTCCCCGAAGACGGGTTCCAGCGACTCGCCCTTGTCGGTGAGACTGTAGAAGGTGGCGACGGGGGCGTCTTCCTCGAGGCGACGTTCGACGAAGCCCATCTCGCCGAGGTCGTCGAGCACGCGCGAGAGGGTCCGTGCGTTCGCGCCGGTCGATCGCTTGAGTTCGTTGAAGCGCTGTTCGCCGTCCAAGAGTTCGTGGAGCACCGCCAGCCGCCACTGGGAGCCGATCTGCTCGAGGGAGGCGATGACGGGACAGGCGTCGTCGTGTGTCTCGCGGGATTTCGTTTGCGGGGATGACATCGGTGGTATCTGGTCACGGCTACGTCGCGAACCGTTTTAGTAGTTCGGTTCCGAACCGGATAACATCGTGTTAGTAGATTGCGGGAGGACAGCTCTGACGCCGACCGGAGATCGATCGACGGAGGGACCGCGATGACGAACGACGGGTCGAGCGCCGGTGATGGAACCGACGCCCTCGAAATCGACGTCGACGAAACCGACGGGTCGCTCTACCGAATCCTCTCGAGTGCGGTCGTCCCGCGACCGATCGCGTGGGTCAGCACCCGGAGCGAGGACGGTGTCGACAACCTTGCGCCGTACAGCTTCTTCACCGTCGCCTCGGTCGAGCCGCCGGTCTTGCTGTTCGCGCCCGTCGACGGTGCCGAGGGACTCAAGGACACCCCGCGAAACGCTCGCGACACCGGCGAGTTCGTGGTCAACCTCGTGACCGAGGACCTCGCCGCGGTCATGAACGAAACCAGCGCCACGCTGCCGGCCGGCGAGAGCGAGTTCGATCACGCCGCCCTCGAGCGGGCCGACTCGACGGCGGTCGATCCACCGCGGGTCGCCGATGCGAGGGTGGCCTTTGAGTGTACCCTTCACGACCTCGTCGACGTCGGCGGCTCGACGCTCGTCCTCGGCGAGGTTCGCTACGTCCACCTCGCGGACTCGGTGACCACCGACGGGAAGATCGACGTCGAAGAGATCGACGCCGTCGGCCGACTCGCGGGAAGTCACTACGCGCGGACGAACGATCGGTTCTCGCTCGAGCGCCCGCCGTAGTCCGCGGTCGGTGTCGTGAAACCGCCACTTCTCAGACAGGAGCAACTGTCGCTACTGGCCGCAATCGCGTGTCCGTCGAGACGAACGGTCGGTTCGATGCACTCGAGTTGAGGCGGAAACGGTCGGAGAAGAGCGTGCTCCAAACGGCGCGTCCGGTTTGATCGGTGCAGGGTGTGAATGGAACGGTGTGTTTCGGAGGGACTGGGTGAGACAACGCGCCCTGCTATCGTGGCAACACGGGATCGCCACACCCTCCCCAGCCGATTCATTCGCTCACTTCGTTCGCTCTTTCATCCCTCGCACAGTGTTGTCGGCCGCCCTCACTGTGCTCACGGTTCCCTGCGGTCACCGCTCGCTTTTCGAGGCGCTCACACTGTTCGCGCCTCGCGACGCTCGGTCGGCCTGCTCACGGATCGCTTTGCTCTCCGTTCACCCTCGAGGCGCTCCCGCTGGTCGCGCCTCGCAGACAGCGCGCGCCACCGCACACCGGTTGACCAGTCGGAAGTGATACCTAGCTCGCTTCTATCGAACGGTCGCCGCTTCGTCCTCGAGCAGTGTTTCGATATTTTCCAGCGATCGCAGACTGACCGGCGCGGATCCCGCGTGGTGAATCGGGAGTTCGAACGCGATCCGACAGCGATCGCTGCCGAGGTCGTCAACGCGGTGTCCGGCGGCCGGAATCCCGGTCACGCGCCACGTCCACCGCCGCTCCGTACACTCCGTGATCCTGAAGGGGACCCAGACACCGGGGAGTCTGACCCGGCCGGTCGTCCCGGATCGAACCCGGCGATCGGTCGACTCCACGCCGCGGACGATCGGGGACCACTCCGGCCACTGCATCGTGTCGACGAGAATCTCCCAGGCGTCGGTCGCAGGGACGGCCACGACGTTCGAAACCTCGAGGCGACGGCCGTCGGGCGTCCGCGTCGTCCTGACTCGAGTCATGGGGGTCGCTACGCGCTCCCGACCTATGGGGATTGCCACGAAATGAGGCCGGACACGCTCACGGTGGGCAGATCAGTGCCGCCGACCTGAAAGTCACTGGCCGCTAGACTTTACTGGGGTGGCTCCCTCAGTCGCGCTATCCAATGGCTATACTCGAAGTAGACGGCCTCCGGAAGGAGTACGGCGACTTCGTCGCCGTCGAGGGCAGCTCCTTCGACATCGAGCGCGGTGAAGTCTTCGGCGTCGTCGGTCCCAACGGCGCGGGCAAGACGACGACGCTGAAGATGCTGGCCGGGCTGATCGAGCCCACCGCCGGCACCGCCGTCGTCGCCGGCCACACCCCCGGCGAGCCCGCGATGCAGCGCCGCCTGGGCTTTCTCCCCGAGGAGTCCCCGCTCTACGAGGAGATGACCGCGATCGACTACCTCGCGTTCTTCGCCGATCTCTACGACGTGCCCCGCGACGTGGCCCGCGAGCGGATCCACGACTCGCTGGACCGCCTCGACCTCGAGCACCGCGACAGGAAGATCGGCAACATGTCGAAGGGGATGCAGCGGAAGGTCGCGATCGCGCGGGCCCTGGTGAACGACCCCGACGTGCTGATCTTCGACGAGCCAGCGTCCGGGCTGGATCCGCTGACGACCAACTACATCATCGAGTTCACCGAGGAACTGAGCGACGAGGGCAAGACGATCGTCTTCAGCGCGCACAACCTCTTCCACGTCGAGAGCATCTGCGACCGGATCGTCATCATGAACGACGGCCGGATCGTCGCCCGCGGCACGCTCGAGGAGATCCGTGACGCCCACGGCGGCACCGAGTATCACGTCTACGCGACCGAAGACGGCAGCAAGGGCCTGACTGACGCCGGCTCGCCGATCGACGTGAGCCACGAGAACGGACAGGTCCGCCACGTCGTCGGCGATATGACGGCCGTCGACGCCATCCGAGAGACCGTCGAGGCGGCCGGCGGCCGCGTCACCGATATCCAGACGAAGACCCCGAGCCTGGAGGATATCTTCCTCGAGGTGGCGAGCGAGCCGGTGGAGGCCGAGACGTGAGCGCCGGCCGTCTCCGCGGGATCGTCTCGCGCACGGCCCGGATCGCTCGCTGGGAGGTCGCCCGGAGCGCCGGCACCGTCGATCGGAAGACTGCGCTCATCCTCGTCGTGATGGTGGCCGCGATCGGGACCGCGGGGTTCTCGGTCGCCGACGAGGGACTCGGCCTCGAGCGGGAGATCTACACGGTCGGCGTCGACGAAGATAGCCGGTACTACGACGTTGCCGTCGACAGCGAGCAGTTTCGCCCCGTCTCGCTCGAGGACGTCACGACCGACGGTGACGGAACCGCCGGCACCATCGCCGTTCGAGACGAGGCGTCCGTCGATGTCGTCGTGACTCGAGACGGTCGGATCGGCCACCTCGGCGACAACGGCGCGGCCGCCTACGACGCGTTTCGCGAGTCCGTCGAGTCGTACAACGGGAAGCTGATGGACGAGGAAGCCGACCAGGCGGCCGCGTACCCGGTGCTCGTCTCGATCGAGTATCAGCAGCGCGATCTCGGCGGGGCAACCGATTCCGGAGCCGGTGACGGAGCCGGGGACGGTGACGGAACCGATAGCGGAGACGGAACGAACGGCGGAAGTGGCGACGGAACCGGCGGAAACACGGACGGGAGCACCGGAGACGAATCCGGGGCGGACGAAAGCGGGACCGACGGCACCGGCGGAAGCGGGACCGACGACGGAGACGGCCGAACGCAGGTTCCCAACGTCGGCGACGGATCGACGTCGACGACGGCGCCGGATCGCCCCGGCTCGATTTCGCCGCCGTTCCCGTTCGAATCGCTCGTGCTTGCGTTCCTCTTCGTCGTCCCGATGAACTTCGTCATTCAGGCCTACGGGAGCACGATCATGGACGAGCGGGTCAAACGCCGCGGCGAACTGCTGCTCGTCTCGCCGGCCTCGAGCCGCGAGATCGTCGCGGGGAAGACCCTCCCGTACCTGCTCGGGCTCGTTGGCGTCGTCGTTGCGATCTCATGGGTGATCGAGGGCGGGCCGATAGCCGTCGCGGCGGCGCTACCGATCGCCCTGCTCTTCCTCGGGGCCACGTTCGTCGGGGCGATGCTCGCCCGCTCGTTCAAGGAACTCACCTTCGTGACGGTCACGATCAGCGTCTTCCTGACGACGTACACGTTCATTCCGGCGGTCTTCGCCGACGTGAACGCCATCGCGTTGATCTCGCCGCTGACGCTGGTCGTGATGGACCTCCAGGGCGAGGCGGTCCGACTCGGGGAGTACCTGTTCTCGACCGGCCCCTTCTACCTCGGCGGGGCCGTTTGCTTTCTGCTCGGGATCGGCGTCTACCGCGAGGAGGACATGTTCGCCCAGAAACCGATCCCGGCCAAAGTCGTCGACGCGATCGCGAACCGCATCCGCGGCCGCCGGAGCGTCTTCGTGCTGCCGATCCTGTTCATTCCGTTCGTTTTCGCGAGTCAACTCCTCGCGGTCGCCTTGCTGTTCGTCGTCCCCCAGACGGTCGCCGTGCCGCTGATCATCGTCCTCGCGGCGACGGTCGAGGAAATCGCGAAGAGCGTGCACGTCTACGCCGGCTTCGCCCGCTCGCGGTTCGAGCCGTCGCTGCGGACCGCCGCAATGCTCGGCGCGCTCTCCGGGGCCGGCTTCTTCGTCGGCGAGAAGCTCACCCACGTCGTCCAGTTCGTCGGCCTTCCCGATCTCCCGGTCGGCACCGCCGCGTTCGGTCCGGCCGTCTCGGACGAGCCGCTCATTCTCGCCGTCGTCTTTCTCGCGCCGCTCGCCTTGCACGTCGTTACAGCCGTCATCTCGGCACTCGGGGCGAGCCGCAGCCGACTCGGCTACGTCGGCGGCCTCATCGCGGCGATCCTCGGTCACGCGGCCTACAATCTGGGGGTGATCACCCTTGTCGCGTGAGCGCGACCGCGCCGGTGACGGTGAGATCGGCGGCGTTGAGAGCGGCGACGGTGAGAGCGACGACCGTGAGATCGGTACCAGCGAGAGCGCTCGAGCCGCGTGGCGGTCCCGCTCGAGCGGAACCGACGATCGCCGAGACTCGAGCCGGCGGGGGCCGAATCCCCCGGTGCGATCGGACGGCGGGACCGAGGCGGGCTCGAACTGGGGGGCACGATGGGCTGTCGCACGCCGCGAACTGGCCTCGTTGCGCTCCGAGAAGACGATCCTGCTGGCGCTCGCGATCCAGCTGTTCATCGCGGCCTTCTCCTCGTTTCTGGTCGTCGGCCTCGTCTCGCTGTCCGATCCGGGGGCGGTCGACGGCTATCAGACCGAGATCGCCGTCACGGGCGACGATACCGACACGCTACTCGCAGTCGCGAACGAACGAGACGGCGTTACTGCACAGCGCTACGACGACCGCGGGGCCGCCTACGACGCCTTCGATGCCGGCGCGGTGTCGGCCGTGCTCGATGCGAACAGAAATGACGACGGGCAACTCGTCGTCAGAGCGACCGCGCCCGAGTCGGGGCTCCAGACGACCCTGCTCGTCGTTCAGCTTCGGGACACCCTAGAGCACGTCGAGCGCGTCGAGCGCCAGGGACACGTGGAGAACGGGCGACTCGAGCAGTCACCGGTGCCGGTACCGGACGAGATCGAGGCGAGCCCGTACGTCGGCTTCACCTATACCATCCTGCTGCCGTTGCTGTGTTTCCTGCCGGTGTTCATCAGCGGCTCCATCGTCGTGGACTCGCTGATCGAGGAGCGCCAGCGGGGAACCCTCGAGTTGCTCCGCGTCGCGCCGCTTTCGCTCGCGGACGTGATCGACGCGAAGCTGCTGGCGACGGCGGCGCTGGCACCGTTGCAGGCGATCGCGTGGCTCCTCTTGCTCTCGTTCAACGGGACCGCGATCGCGAGTCCCGTGGCGCTTGTCGTTCTGGTGGCCGCGCTATCGTTGCTGGTCGTCGCCGGCGGGGTCGCGATCGCGCTGTGGGCACCCGACAGGCGGCAGGCCCAGTTGCTCTACTCGACGGCCACCGTCGGCGCGCTGGTCCTCGCGACCGTCCTGCCAGAGCACCCCGCGAACACCGTCGCGAAGTTCGCGATCGGGAATCCGACGCCGACGACGTGGGTGCTGCTCGCCGCGTACGGTCTGCTCGCGATCGGCGCGTTCGTCGCCCTCGAGCGCGGTCTCGATCGACTCGAGCCCGACTCGTTGTAGGCCGTCTCGAGACGGTACCCGCTCTATGCGACGCGTTTTGACGGGACGACGATGCCAGATCCTAAACGCTTAGTCCCTCTAGGGGTGCGTATCTTGTAATGAGTAACCCCGATCCACCGGATCAGGAGCGGACGGACCGAGAGCCGCCCGATCAGGAGCAGCGGGCCAGCGAGCCGCCCGAGCAAGAACAGGTCCGAGAGGCGGTCGAACGATCCAGAAGCGGCGCACCGGCGGTCGGTGCGGTCGTTCGCGATCGCTTCTCCGCCGACGAGGTCTTCCAGCGGATCGTCGCCGCGGCCGACGAGGAGGTCACGTCTGGGAGCCGCGAACTCTTCTTCAGCGGCATCGCCGCCGGCTTCGCGATCACGATCACGGTCTTGCTGTACGCATCACTGTACGCCTCGACCGACGGCCATCCGATACTGAGCGCGCTGCTCTATCCGCTCGGCTTCATCTACATCATCATCGGCGGCTACCAGCTCTACACCGAGAACACGCTCCCGCCGGTCGCGCTCTCCCTCGAGCGAATCGCGAGTATTCCCGCGCTCTTGCGCCACTGGACGATCGTGCTCGCCGGAAACTTCACCGGCAGCGCGATCGGTGCGGCGGCGCTCGCGTGGGGCGGCGTGTTTTCGCCCGAAGCGGCCGACGCGGCGATGTATCTCGGGACTCACGGCATGGAAACGGCGTGGCTCGATCTGTTCTTCAAGGCGACCTTCGCCGGCCTGATCGTCGCCGGCGTCGTCTGGGTGGAGTACTCCGCGCGCGAAACGATCGCACGAATCGTCATCGTCTACTTGGCGTTCCTTGCGATCCCGATCGGCAACCTGTTCCACGTCGTCACCTCGTTCACCGAGATGGCCTACGTCGTTTTCCTCGGCGAGTTCGGTCTCTTCGCCGGCCTGACTCAGTTCGTTCTCCCGGTCCTCCTCGGAAACACCATCGGCGGCATCTTGCTGGTGACCGTCGTCAACTACTTCCAGACGAGTGAACGCCGCCTCGAGTCGGCCCGATTCGAGGGGAACGAACGGCAGCTTTCGATGCGGGAGTGGCTGTTCGGGGGCTACGTCGGCCGGTCGTACGTTCCCCTGATCGACACCGCCGGCGTGTCGGAGATCGAAGAGAGCGGGACGTACCGCGTGCTCGTTCCGATCTCGAATCCGCGCACCGAGTCGCGGATCGTTGATCTGGCCTGTACGCTGGCGAACGACCACGAGAACGCGGTCGTCCACGCCGTCCACATCGTCCAGATACCCAACCGGCGGTCAATGCGCTACGGCTCCGGACGGAACGAACGGATCATCTCGGAATCCGAGAAAAAGATGGAAGGGCTCCGGGACACGATTTCGTCGTACGACATCGACTACGAAACCTCGACGGTCGTCTCCCACCGCTCGTTCGAGGACGTCTTCGACACCGCGGAGCGCGAACGGGCGGATCTCGTCGTCCTCGGCTGGGGCGACAATCAACCGTGGGGAGCGGGGCCCGCCGAGAGTCGGATCAGAAAGCTGACCAACAATCTTCCCTGCGATTTCCTCGTCCTCAAGGACCGAGACCTGGACACCTCGCGGATCCTCCTGCCCACCGCCGGCGGTCCGGACTCGGATCTCAGCGCCGAAGTCGCTCGAACGCTCGTGCAAGCGGACGGATCGAACATCTCCCTCTTGCACGTCGTCGATGACGCCGAGGAGCGCGCGGCCGGTCGGACGTTCCTCGCGAACTGGGCGTCCGAGCACGACCTCGAGGATGCCGACCTCACGATCGACGACTCCGGCGATATCGAGGGGGCGATCTGTCGCGAAGCCGCCGATCACTCGCTCGTGATCATCGGCGCGACGGAAGCGGGACTCCTCTCGCGGCTCGTGAGCGACTCCCTCCACATGGACGTCGTCAACGAGGTCGACAGTTCGGTCCTGCTCGCCGAGCGACCCAGCAAACGAAACGTCATCCGCCGACTGCTGGGCAGATAGCCGAGTCGACAGTCGCTACGGAAAACCAGAAGCGAGAACGGTGCGCTTCGAACCGTGCTCCCGTCGTGCGATGGGGTGGCTAGTGATTTTCGGTGGTGACTGCCGCTCGATGGGGTCCGGTACCTGCTCCTGACTGAGTCGGGAAACGAGCGATTAGTCCGGCAAATGACGACGTTCAATCCGTTGTCGGTGTGATTAGCTATGGGCTTCGGTAGAAACCGTCGTCTCATGGCAATACACTGGATTACGAGGGTGAAACTACTCGTGGGCAGCGGACTCATCGCGGCGGGATTACTCGCTCCGCTGTTATGGCACTAGATCGGTCCGACGGTGTCGGGCATCGATTGCCGCACCACGTACTGTTTTTGTGCCGGTTTCCGTACCGTCGCTATGGAGTACACGACACTGGGTTCGACCGGCATGCAGGTTAGCCGACTCTGTCTGGGCTGTATGAGTTTCGGCTCGAGCGACTGGCGCGAGTGGGTGCTCGACGATGAGGAGAGCACGGAGATCATCGACCGCGCGATCGATCTTGGGATCAACTTCTTCGATACCGCGAACCTGTACTCGCGGGGCGAGTCAGAGCGGATCCTGGGCGAGGCGCTCGAGGGCCACCGCGAGGAGTCGGTGGTCGCGACGAAGGGCTTCTTCCGGATGCGCGACGACGACCCGAACTCGGGCGGTCTCTCCCGAAAGGCGATCGAACAGGAACTCGCGGCGAGCCGCGAGCGACTGGGGATGGACACGATCGACCTCTATCAGCCCCACCGCTGGGATCGAAAGACGCCGATCGAGACGACACTACGCGCGCTCGACGACGCCGTTCGCCGCGGACACGTCCGCTATATCGGTGCCTCCTCGATGTGGGCTCACCAGTTCGCCGACTCGCTACACACCAGCGACCGGCTGGGCCTCGAGCGCTTCGCCACGATGCAAAACCACTACAACCTCGTCTACCGCGAAGAGGAGCGCGAGATGCTCCCGCTCTGCGACAAAGAGGACGTTGGCGTCATGCCGTGGTCGCCGCTGGCTCGAGGCTATCTGACCCGACCGCACGAGGAGATCGACGCCACGACCCGCGGCGAGACCGAGGAGTACCTGTACGAACACCCCTACCGCGAGGGCGGCGGCCAGGAGATCAACGAGCGGGTCGCGGACCTGGCGGACGACAAGGGCGCGACGATGGCCCAGATCGCCCTGTCGTGGCTGCTGCACAAGGACTGGGTCGACGCACCGATCGTCGGCACGACCAGCGTCGAACACTTAGAGCAGGCCGTCGAAGCGCTCGAGATATCGCTCTCCGAGTCGGATCTGGAGTACCTCGAGGAGCCCTACGAGCCGGTACCGGTGTCCGGTCACCGGTGAGTCGGTTCGATACCCGGGTTCGGTTCGATGCCCGGGTTCGGTTCGATACCCGGGTTCGGTTCGATGACTGCATCGGTCCGACGATTGACTCCGTCGTCACTCCCGCGAACAGGACGTCGTCTCGGTCGTGTCGATTCCAAGCACATAGTTCCCGCCACAGAACCGAGTCGTCGCGTTGAACAGCAATCCGGCTGCGGCGATCGCTGACGTGACGGCGATAGCACGCCGATCAGTCAGTATCGCTGCGCCGGCGACTGCGAGCAACCAGATTCCCAGAACAGCCCTGACGATTCGATCGAGTCCGCCGACGTTTCGCTGCATACTCGCTCAAACGGATTACGGGGAGAAATCGGTACGGCCGAACCGCTCGGGCACGTTTATAAGCTACCGCAACTCGCATTCGCGATCGACGACGACCCGCATTCGACGGCGTCGTAACAGTTTTTGGGACACTCTTCGAACGGTTGACGTATGAAACGCGTTCGCATCACGCTCCGTCCGCGGGGTGCCTACGCGCCGCCGATCTACGAACGGCTGGCAGGCGGGGCCGACTACCTCGAGCGAGCGCGAATCGTCAACTGGAACGTCTCGAACCCGCCGACGGGGTTTCTGTTCCGGCTCGAGGGCGACTACCGGCGCTTCGAACGCGAACTGGCTGACAGTCCGATGGTCGCCGATTTCGAGGTGCTCCCGATCACGGACCGAGCGTGTTACTGTTTTCTCGAGGGAGCGGTGTCGTCGGCTGCTCGCTCGTTGTTCGAGAATTTTACCCGTGGGAGCCTGATGACGGTTCCGCCGATCGAGTGCAACGACGACGGGACCAACACGTTCACGATCGTCGGAACGGAGCACGATATCCAGGCCGCGGTCGACGGCGTTCCCGGCGGCGTCGACGTCACCGTCGAGCAGGTCGGCGGGAAACGGGTCGCCGCCGACAGCGTCGTCGGCCGGCTGTCCGACCGACAGCGGGATGCGGTCGAGGCCGCCCTCGAACTCGGCTATTATGACGTGCCGCGGACTGCGACGACCGCGGATGTCGCCCGCGAATTGGGCTGTGCGACGGCGACCGCGGCGGAACACCTCCAGAAGGCCGAGTCGACAGTGTTCGCGTCCCTGTTCGGCGAGTGAGTTCGACCCGGGCCCTCACCGACCGACTCACGGGAGCATCTCCGCGGCTTCGACGAGGTCCGTTTCGGTCTCCCATCGGTGTAGTCGGTCTTCCTCCTCGAGCAGGTCGAAAACGCTGTCCTGCATCCAGTCGAACGCCCGATCGTCGCCCGGGTACTCCCGCTTGAGGACGTGGCTCTTCTCGAAATAGTCGGACGTGCCCGCGAGCAGGCCCTGTTCGACGAGGAAGCCACTCGGCTCCGCCTCGGCGACGCCGACGATGTGAGTGACCAGATCCGCGACGAGGCAGAACTTCTGGATGCCGTTATTCCAGTCACCGCGAACGTCGACCATGCGAAACGCGTAGGCATCCGAGCGGCGGTTCAGCCGATCGACGACCAGATTCAGGCGTCGGATCGGCTCGCGGTCGTAGTTTCCGAGCACGAAGTACGAACGCTCGCTCTCGTAGACCGGCCGGAGTTCGCTCAGCGCGTGGAGGAGTTCCTCGTTATCCGCGAGCGAGAGCTCGGCGGCCTCGAGTCGCTCCGTCGCGCTCGCGAGGACCTCGTCAGGGACCGGCGGATCGTCATCTGTCATACGCGGTGATTTGCTCGAATTACGGATAGTAGTTACCGTGTCGTTTCCGTTTTCCGATACTTGGTGATCGCGCCCGGGGAGTTACGCCACAGTGATTCACCCCAGGGTAAACTACTTGGTGGCGCGTTCCGTAGGTGGTCGTATGAGTACCGACGTGGGGGCTCCCGAGGGGGCGAACGCACGCGAACTCGTCCACTTCGTGACCCAGGAGACGCGGTTCGCGTTGCTTGCCAACATTCTCCAACACCCCGAGGGACTGCCGTCGATGTACGAACTCGAGCAGCTGAATCCGAGCGTGAGCGAGGCGACCGTCTACAAGCACGTCCAGAAGCTGATCGACGCCGGCGTAGTCGAAGCGATCGCGCTCCCGGACGACGAGCGCCAGCAGGGCTATCCCTGGAAGTTCTACCGACTGACCGACGAGGGGCGTGCGTTCCTCGCAGAGCACAACCTGCTGGCGGCCGAGGAGACCCTCAAACGCATCTACGAGACGATTTCCGATAAACCCGAGAAGATGGTGAAATACGAGAACGCGCCTCGTCCCGATATCGAGTAGCTCACTCGAGGCGACGAACCGAATCGCTCGGGTCGACAGACGGGTTCGGACGCGCCAGCCGCCGCTCAGGAGAGGCGCGCGGCGATGTCGGCCTCGGTGATGATACCCACAGTTTCGCCGGCCTGCGTGATCATCACGGCTTTGTAATGCTCGAGCAGGTTGCTGATCTCGTCGAGAGTGGCGTCCTTCGAGACGGTGGGAAAGCTCTCGCTCATGTGTTCCTCGACGGGTTCGTCGCGGTCTTCGGAGTCGAGGTGGACCAGATCGGTCTGGCTGATCGAGCCGACCGGAATTCCGTCCTGGATGACCGCTAGCTGGGAGTACGCTTCCTCCTCCATCTTCCGAGCGGCCTCGCTGACGGAGTCGCCGGGAGCGACGTTGACGACCGCCTCGTTCATCAGATCGTCGGCGCGAATGACGTCGCTTTCGGCCTTCTCGAGGGCGTTGACGATCCGCCGGAGCGTCGACAGACGCGGGTCGACGTCGCCGCCTTCGATCCGTGCGATCAGCGGCTGGGAGACGTCGGCCGTCTCTGCGAGTTCGCTCTGCGTGAGCCCGAGTTCGGTACGGCGCTGTCGGAGGTCCGCTGGCGTCGGGAGTTCCATACGCAACAATAACTACGGGTTATAGAAAGAGCTTTGGGTGAGTCTCCGTTCCCGCCGCTGCGCTCGTCGACTACTCGTCGTCTTCTTCGGTTTCGATGATTTCGACGACCGAGAGCGGGACGTCCCGAAGCGCGCCGCCGACCTCGCTCTTCGCGATGCGGGAGGCGTGTTCCTCGCCGTCGGCGTTGAAGACCTCCATCTCGAGTCCGAGTCCGACGAGCGCGGTGTCGGCCGCGATAAAGGCGGAGTCGAACGGTTCCCCGCAGGCCGGACAGCCCGTCGCGCCGACCTCGACCTCGACGTAGTCCATATCTTCACTGTTGAGTCGTTTCCCGGCTTCGCTGACGGCGACGCCGATCGCGTCGTCGATCGCATCGACGTCACGAACGAGCCATGCCGCTTCCATCGCGACGAGATAGTTTCCCATACGTCATGGTCGGTCTGGGGGGTTTCCTGTCTTGCGGTTCGTCGGCGGTCGTCTTTGAGCAGGTCACTTCGACTCGCGTCCGCTCGCTTCCGTCGGCAATGGGCGGCGCGCACGCGAACAGAATCGTACCCATAAGTTACGAGAAAACACGGTGTGAACTCCCACCTGCATAGCCGTAGATCGTCTCTAATACGCCTGTAGTTGTACTCAATAAAAGCTGATTTGAATCGCAAGCAGGCGGCGACCCAATTGGCTGCCGAATGGCCATGATAGCGAATGAATCACACAAAGACTTATATATCCCCTCCGTTTGGGGATGGCTGAACGTCGATGATATCCCGAGCGTACCACGCGACGCTGTTCGTCCTGTATCAGCTGTGCATTGTGATCGGTATCGCCGCCATGCCACTCGCGATCGCCGCCCGTCAGGCAGGATTCACACTGCCGATCCACCGCATCCTCGCCAACGTCGAGGAAGCCTACGAAAACGCACAGCGCTGATCAACTGAGCCGAGACTGATTCTCCTGCTCGTCGACCGCCGAGCCACTGGCTCCATCAGTATCGCTTTTTCGTCCACCGCTCTCGTAGTTCTCTGTCAGGACCCTCACGGCGCTCGTCCACACTCGAATCGCTCTCGAGTCGAACTCACGTCGTTCCTCCGGCTCGAGACTGCCAATCCCCGCGGTCGGTGGAAGCGGAAACGGCAGTGGTGACCGCCGGTGTTTTATACCGTCCCGGCCGTATCATTCCAGCAATGCATACGCCTACAGACGACTCCGACTTCTCCCGGACGGTCGACCAGTTGGCCGACGATCCGAACCCCTACGAGCCGGAGATCGGTTCGATGCCCCAGAACGATCTCACGCGAGCGGACCTGGACAACGTCAACAAGACCGGGACGACGACGATCGGCATCTCCACTGCCGACGGCGTCGTGATCGCGACGGACATGCGCGCCAGCCTCGGCGGGCGCTTCGTCTCGAACAAGAACGTCCAGAAGGTCGAACAGATTCACCCGACCGGCGCGCTCACGCTCGTCGGCAGCGTCGGCGGCGCACAGTCGTTCATCTCGAGTCTCCGCGCCGAGGTCAACCTCTACGAGGCCCGTCGCGGCGAGAACATGAGCATCGACGCGCTGGCGACGCTCGCGGGCAACTTCGCCCGCGGCGGCCCGTTCTTCGCCATCCATCCGATTCTGGGCGGCGTCGACGAGGAGGGCAGCCACGTCTACAGCATCGACCCCGCCGGCGGCGTCATGGAAGACGACTACACCGTCACCGGCAGCGGGATGCAACTCGCTTATGGTCACTTAGAGCAGGCCTACGAACCGGACATGTCCACCGAGGAAGCGAAGACGGTCGCCGCACGGAGCATCAAGTCCGCCGTCGAGCGCGACACCGGCTCCGGTAACGGCGTCTTCCTCTGTGAGATCACCGACGAGGGCGTCGACATCCACGGCCATCACGACTTCGACGACGTGCTGTAAGTCGGCCGTACCGGCGGTCAGTCCGTAGCGACAGCTCGCGGATCCGTTCGAGCATCGTTTTTTCGTTTTCCGACCGGCTTACGCTGCACCCAAACGAGTGGTCACAAGAGGTGGTGCTCCCACCGGTCGCTCTTAAGACGGTGACGTTCGAGCGGCCGTCGGCGGTCGCTCCGATCCCATCTCAGGCACCGTCCGGAACGCTGACGAACACGTCCCGAGCCTCGGTCGCGTATTCGAGACGAACGGTGTACGTGAGACCGGCGAGGACCGTCATACAGACTCCGGAACTGGCCTCGAGCGAGAGGTCGACCACGTCACCGTACTTACTCCGGTAGACGCCGTCGACGGCGATCCCGTGACACGGCGTCGGTGCGACTGTATACCCGGTGATCTCGACGACGCCGTCGCCCAGATACTCGACGGTGTACTCGTCGTTTCCATCTGCGCTGCTGGAATCGGTGTTCGACTCGACGGAGACGACCGTCGGGCCGTCGCTCGTATCAGCGGTCGCTGACGTCGTCAGTGCTGTTCCCGCGAGGAGCGATGCGCCAGTTGCCTTCAGTGCGTTTCGGCGGTTCATGCCATTCGATAATTATTCGATAAGGGAACAAAAATTTATCTAGGTATTATTGATAGTACTGTGAACTCCCACCAACTCCCTAAAGGGCGATACCGCCTCAAGTAAACCGATCTGTTCGTGTAAAATCGTCTCGAAAGGAAGGCTGCCGTTGCTGCAACAGCGGATCGGAGGAGCGGGGGATCGAACTACTCGAGTCGCGTCGCCTGCTCGAGTTGGTGTTCGGACACGCGGGAGTCGTCGAGTTCGGTTGCCCGTCCCGACTCGCTCGAGCGGTAGATCGCGTCGATGACTCGCTGGACGGTCAGCGCTTCCTCGACGGTGTTCGTCTCCGGCGCTGTGCCCGCAGCGATAGTCGCGAGGAACTGCTCGTCCTGTTCGCCGTAGCCGGTCACGGCGGTATCGCCCGTCATATCGATGTCGGCGTAGTGATCGACGCCGTCCGTTCCGGCCTCGAGAATGTGGAGATCGGTGTCGCCGATATCGAACTGCGCGCCCGCCTGCGTGCCGCGGACTCTGAAGTCCATGCTCTGTTCGCGATTCGTCGCCCACGCGGCCTCGAGCGAGATGGTCTGGCCGCCCTCACAGCGGATGAAGGCGCTGACGGAGTCGTCGACCTCGTAGGTCTCAGCCTCGGCGTCCCAGTTGTCGCCGAAGCCGTCGGGGTCGGCGTACTCCTCGCTGGTTCCGAACGTGGTCCGGGTGACGCCGCTGACTTCGACGACTTCGGGGAAATCGAGCGCGTAGAGCGCGAGGTCGAGAGCGTGGACGCCGATGTCGAGCAAGGCGCCGCCGCCGGCGAGTTCGGGATCGGTGAACCACGACCCGGGGCCGGGGACGCCGCGCCGTCGGACGTAGTCGGCCTCGACGTGGGTCAGATCGCCGAACCGGCCGCGCGCGTGTTGTTCGTCGAACATGGCCATCGATGCGGCGTGACGGTTGTGGAACCCGACCATACAGATTCCGGGCGATTTCGCCGCCGCTTCGGCGATCCGTTCCGCACTCTCGAGGGTGTGAGCGAGTGGTTTCTCGACGAGGACGTCCAGCCCCGCCTCGAGGGCCGCGACGGCGATTGGCTCGTGGAATCGGTTGGGCGTCGTTACGATGACGGCGTCGACCGCGTCGTCGACGACGAGCTCGTCGTGCGTCTCGTAGGTCTGCGCGCCGAACTCCTGGGCGAACCGGTCGCGTTGCTCCGGAACGAGGTCCGCGCCGGCAACGACGTCAGCGCCGAGTTCTCGGACGCTCCGCGCGTGGAGATTTCCCATCCCACCGAGGCCGACGATGCCAACCCCGATTCCGTCGCCAATCATGTCCAGACCTCCGAATTCGTCTCAGCAGCAATGGAGGGGCAGTGAGAAACCAACCATTTCGAGATCATTTGTGTCCGATCCTGGTCCATGGAGTGTGGCAGTCGGCTATCGAAATAAGGGTTGTGACCGATTAATACGTACAGGCATTTCGTATTTCACGTATTACTATACTATTACGGTAGCATAGATCAGATATAGTGACTATTTCTAGTATTTTAGGAGACTGTTACCTCGCCGCTCTCCCGGCCGATACCGCCGGCCGGAAGCCGCTGTGATGGCAGTCCGTCAGTCCGTTTCATCGAGATTGACCGCGACAACGGCGCGTCAGTACGACCGACAATATAAGCATCCGGACGGCGGACCGATGGGTCATGGTCGCAGTCACGATCTGGAACGAGTTCCGCCACGAACGCGAGGACGACGCAGTTGCGGCCGTCTACCCCGACGGCATTCACGAGACCATCGCCGACGCGCTCGCCGATGACCACGAGGTTCGGACCGCGACGCTCGACGAACCCGACCACGGTCTCACCGACGAGGTCCTCGAGTCGACTGACGTCTTGCTCTGGTGGGGCCACGAGGCCCACGACGAGGTCAGCGACGCGGTCGTCGACCGCGTCTGCGAGCGCGTCCTCGAGGGGATGGGGTTCATCCCGCTGCACTCGAGCCACTACGCGAAGCCTTTCAAACGCCTTATGGGAACCGCCTGTAGCCTGCAGTACCGCGAGGACGGCGGCACCGAGCGGCTCTGGGTCGTCGATCCCGGACATCCGATCGCGGACGGACTGGACGAAGCGATCGAACTCCCCGAGACGGAGATGTACGGCGAGCCGTTCGACGTCCCCGAACCCGACCGGCAGGTGTTCGTCAGCTGGTTCGAGGGGGGCGAGGTGTTCCGCAGCGGCTGCTGTTACCGGCGCGGAAACGGACGGATATTCTACTTTCGACCGGGTCACGAGACGTATCCGATCTATGAGAACGAGGCGGTTCGGCGGGTCCTTCGGAACGCGGTCGCCTGGGCCAGCCCGACCACGGGCTCGCCGCGGTCGTTCGGAGAGCGGGAGTAGCACCGCGCCCGGTTCAACCGCTCCGGAGAGTCGTCGCCAGTTCGACGATTACCTCGAGATCGACGCCGGCCGCCGACTCGAGGCGGTCGCGCACGTCGTCGGCGAAGTCGTTCGGGAGCCCCTCGCCGGGCGGTCGGTCGACGTGAACGGTGACCGTCGGCTGTCCGCCGGTGTAGACGTCGATGAGTTCGTAGTCGATTGCGGTCTCCCGGAACTGCAGTTCGGAGCCGGCCGCGAGTTCCGCCTCGGTCATCGTCTCGAGTTCCGTTTTGACGTCGTGTTCGACCGCGGCGGTGCGGTACGTACCGTAGGTGATGCCGCCGAGGATGACCGAGAGGACGAGGATCGCGACGAGGAGCACCGCGACGCGCGAGCGGAGCCGCCCGTACACACGTTCGACGGATTCCGTTCGTTCCGGCCGATAGCCGGACAGCCATAACAGGAGCAACGCGGTGAGATTGATCGAGAGCATATTGACGAGGACGAGCGTGCCCGCGGTGAGGACGACCGTCGGATCTCTCCAGGCGATCCCGAGGCCGGCGGTGGCTGCGGGCGGAACGAGCGCGACGGCGATCGCGACGCCGACGAGCACCGATCCGACGTTTCGCGTGAGACTGATGACCGCAGCGACGCCGGAACCCAACGCGAGAAACAGGGCGAGAAAGTCGGGTGTGATCCGCTCGCGGATCTGCGGGACCGTCGTGATCTCGAATCCCGGCGGGAGCAACACGGTCCCCCTGAGCGCCCAGCCCATCACCGCTGCTGTGAGGACGGCGGCTGCGAGGCCGATCGCCTGTAACGTGACTCCGCGCGTCGCGAGCGCCTCGTCGTCGACGATCACACCCACGCTGGCCGCCAGCGCCGGTCCCATCAGTGGCGCGACGACCATCGCACCGATGATCGTCGCCGCCGAGTCGAGCAACAACCCGGCCGTCGCGATCGCCGTACTCACGATCAGCAGGCCGAAATAGGTCGACGCTGCCGGTGCGAGATCGGCCGCTCGTGCCCGGAGCTCCTCGCGGGAGATTCTGGTTCCCGAAAACCGGCTGGTCAACTCGTCGGTTCGCTTCGAGACGATCGTTTCCGCGGCCGTGACAACCGTGTACGATCGCTCGTCGAGACCTGCGTCTCGGAGGGCTTCCAACAGCGGCTCGACGGCCGGCGGCGGGACAGGGATCGAAACGAGTGCCTCGAACTCGCCGCGCTCCGAGTCTCGGGAGACGGTGTAGTCGACGCCAGCTTCCTCCGCCGTCTCGATGACGAGGTCCAGTTCGTCTCGGGGAACGAACACCTGTACGAGACGCATACGTCCGATACGGAAGCGACGTGGATAGATCGTTGCCACCCGCGACGGACTGTCTCGAAGTCGCGACCGTTCGGATTATCCAGATCACCGCCCCGAGCCGTATCGACGGAGCGGTACCGAAGGGGGCAGGGCCGATCGACCGCTCAGAACTGTTCCCGTCCCTCGTCCGTAATGACGCTCTCGAGCAACCCGACCGGCGTCGCGTCGTAGGCGGGGTTTTCCACGTCGAAGCCGTCGGCGGGTTCGGCCATGACCTCGCTGCCGGGCCGAAACTCGTTTTCGAAGACGAACCCTTCGCTGACGATTTTCGAGGCCGAGCCGAGGACGGTCACCGGCACGTCCAGTCGGGCGGCCGTCGACGCGATCGGAAAGGTGCCGACGCGATTGTACAGCGTCTCGTCGACGATGCAGTCCATGCCGACGATAACCCGGTCGCACTCCTCGAGGTAGATCCCGTGGGCGCTGTCGGTGAGCAGCGTCGTTTCAACGCGGTCCATCTCGGCGAGCGTCCGTGCGGTCTTGCGCCCGAGATAGCGCGGTCGGGCCTCGGTGACGTAGACCTCGAACGTCTTGCCGGCCGCGGTCGCCTGCTCGAGGGCCTGGATCACCGTCGAAGAGTAGTCGTGTGTCAGCAGCGTCGCGCCGTCCGGGAGGTGATCGACGGCGTTTTCGGCGGCCAGCCGCTTGCCGGACTCGATCCGCGAGACGACCTCGTCGATCTTCTTGCTCGTGAGTCGGTGAGCGTCCTCGACGCTGTCGGGCTCGGCGTCGGCCACGTCGTCGACGACTTCCCGGACGGCGTTTTGCAGCGAGGCGTGTGAGGGGTTCGCCCGTCGCAACACGGAGCCGTTGCGCTCGAGCGCGCGGACGTACTCCTCGACGGTCGCGAATTCGCGCTCGACAAGCTCCTCGAGGGCCTGGACCGCGTGGACAGCAACCACCGAGGAACTGTGCGTCTGCATCTCCCGAATTTCCTCGGCCGTCTCGTCGATCATACTCGCATGGTTTCCCGTCAGCGCAAAAGGTGTTCCGGGTGCCCGCAACCGTCCCGTCGCCCGTCGTTCGAGAGGGTGCCGTCACGCGGTCTCGTCGAACTCGAAAATTCGCCGAAGTTCGCCCTCGATTCGGTCGACGAACGCCTCGAGGACGGGCTCGAACTGTTCGTGATCGGCCACCGCGCCGACCCGGTCTCGCGGATTTTCCGGGAGTTCGACGCGGAACTCGCCATCATGTTCTCGCGGGCTGTGCCCGCTCGAATCGGTCGCGGAGCGATGCTCCGCGCTCCCCTCGTAGAACGGTTCGCTCTCGCTCAGCACCTGCCGGTCGATGGCACGGAGTACCGCCGAATCGTATTGGCCGTGTAACTGCTGATACGCCGCTGAGTACGCCTCCTCGAGTTCCTCGAAGTAGTAAACATACTTCTCCTCGAACTTCTCGGGGTCGAACTCGGTCATAGCCGTCCGTGCGGACGCTATCGTGTAAACAGTTCGGGACCTCGTACGGGGATCGGCCCTGTGGTCGAGTACTCGAACAGCCACCGATGCCCGCAGGCTTACGTCCTCGAGGCCCCTAGAGCCGCCGATGACTGTCACCGTCCGATACACCTGTCCGCACTGCAACGCCATGGTCAACCTCGAGCGGCCGCCGGATCTGGCGGACCGATCGGTCACGACGGTCCGCCAGCCGGGCTGGGAATACGCGAGCCCGGACGATCCCGACCGGGAGTCGGCCGACGGGATCGAGTTCGTCTGCGGCGAGGACGGCCCCGTCACCGACCTCGAGGGAGAGCCTATCGAGGGCTGTGGCCGCCCGTTCTATCTCAATTTCGTGCGCTACGAGCAGGGAGTGGAACTCGAGCCGGATCCGCCAATGTACGGTGGGCCGCGATTCGATTTCAACGCGTGACAACCTCCTCGCCGTAAACGGAGCGGGAGCGACGCTACCTCACACAGTCGGGTGAAACCCGACGACGGCGAGGCTTCCCACAGATGGTGAATACCAGTCAGTCGTCGTCTCCAGAACGTTCGGTTCTGGCGGGCTGCACGAGACCGACGGTCTCGTGAACGCTAGCAGAGAGTTCCGACTCTCGAACTGTCGTGAGCGACATCTGCGCTGGGACGCTCTTCTCATGGTGTCGTTCGAAAGACGCTCCGCGTCTTTCGTGACCACGAGACGGCTCTGCCGTCTCGATCGGAGTCGTGGCCGTGTCACCGCGACTCCTATCCCGAGGCGAGTCATCGCGTTCCGCCTCGTCAGGTGGGACGCTCTCTCACCACGGGCCAACCCGTCGTGCGATATTCGCGGAAGCGTTGATATCAGCCTGAAACGTCGAAACGTGGCAGTCGTCGGTCGGACACCGGAACCTGGGAGCGTCCGTTTGCCGGTCACTCGAGTTTCACGTCGACGACCGCAACGAACCGATCGAAACTATCGGTGAGATGTTGACGTGGTAGCCGTTGTTCAGGATACGTTCTCAGATGGAATCCGTTTCACCACTTGCCAAGGCTTATCCCTCTTCTTTAGCTAGTAATGCTGTATTCCAATCCCGTTTTAGTCGGTATTCGGGCCGTCTAGTGGTCGAACAGTATTGCAGTACGGGTAGCTACTAGCGCCGTGGCAGCAGACGCGCTCAGTAGCGCCAGAGACGCTGTTGTCGCGAGCGAAATAGGCGGGATAGTTGATCGAATCCAGTAGTATGATAGACACAATCAGATCACAGAGCGTACGGTTTCGAGGAAGAACGTGGGCGTGTATCGGATTCCACTCGTTGTTGCGTATTGACCGGCGGAAAACCAGTAGCTGCAGATGAGTACGAAGAACTTCACTCCGTTGCAGGACGTGACCGGATTCACGCAGAAGTACGGGCTGGCGTTCGTGATGGTCGCCAGTTACTTCGGCTCTGGTTCGGTGTTCATCGCCAGCCAAGCAGGCGTTATGCACGGATACACGCTGCTCTGGGCCGCCGTGGGTGCAGCGGGACTCGGATTTATCGCTCAGGACATGAGCGCTCGGTTGGGCATCCACGGAACGTCACTGATGGTGTTCACTCGCGAAAAACTGGGTCGACCACTGGCGACAATGATCGCACTCTTCCTGTCGATTGGCTGTATCGCCTGGACGCTCGGGTTGGTCGCCGCTGTCGGCGCTGGTCTCTCCTTCCTGCTCGGGGGCGCCGTCGCCTGGCAGCCCCTCGCCGTACTTACGACGTTCGCCGCGATCGGTGTCGGACTGCTACGTTATGACACCGTCGAGAACATGATGATCGCGATGATGCTCTCGCTGATGGTCATCTTCGTGATCGTCGCCCTGCCGAGCGGCGCTGACCCGAGCAGTGTTGCGACCGGGTTCGTACCGGGAACGGACACACTGGGTGCGCTGGCGATGGCCGCGGGACTGCTCGGGACGACCGCACTGTGGCCGAACTTCTTCCTGGAATCGATTCTCGTCCATACCAAGGGCTGGACCGACGAGAGCGACCTCCCGGAGGTCCGGACGGATCTGGCGATCGGCTACGCCGTCGGCGGGATCACGACGGTCGCGATCCTGATCGCCGCAGCGGCACTACTGCGTCCGATGGGCTACACCGAACTCGAGTCGTTCATCACGCCGGGAGAGGCGCTGGTTGAAATACTCGGAACGTGGGCGATGGTGCTGTTCGTCGGCGGCGTGGTCGCCGCGGCGTTCAACAGCATCATCCCGATCATGTGGACGCCAGCATACATCATTCCGCAGGCTGCAGGTTACTCGGTTCAGAAGGGGGATCGATTGTTCAACGTCCTGTTCGCGGGACTGACCGGGATCGGCGTCTTCTCGCCACTGGTGAGCTGGTGGCTAGAGTTGTCGGTCGTCGACATGGTGATCCTGTTTCCGATGTACAACGGAATCTTCGCACTACCGATCGCAGCCATCCTGCTGTTCTGGGCGGTTAACGACCGCGAGACGATGGGCGAGCATACCAATTCTAGACGGCTAAACAGCGTCAATGCACTGCTTGTACTACTTGCGGTTGTCCTCGCGATCCTGTCCATTCGAGACTTTACGACACTCATCACTGGCGGCGGGTTCTGACGGTATTCCCCTTGTTGCTCTCTTGGGACTGACACCTTAATTGTCGAATTGGAATATTGTTCACATCGTTGCGCAGAGACTCTCAATCACTGTTTCTACACAGAAACGCCTTCGTCTATACGTACCTTTTTCTCGTCGGGTTCGCTCGCGTCGCTCGCTCACCGCTCTCTACTCACGGGCGTGAGCCCGTAAGTCGGGTGCGAATGACCGTCCACCTCTTTTCGAACAACGCGAGCGAAGCAAAAAGGTGGGAACACAACCCTTTTCGACGCTGGGAAATACCTATCGTCATGGACGAATCCGCCGTTCGCGACCGCCTCCGGACGGTCGAAGATCCGGAACTCGGCGACGATATCGTGTCGCTCGGGCTGGTCAACGACATCACCGTCGACGGCGATCAGGTCGATATCGATCTCGCACTGGGTGCCCCCTACTCGCCAAGCGAGAGCGACATCGCTGCGGAGGTACGCGAGGTACTCACCGCCGAGGGCCTCGAGGCGGACCTCACCGCGAGCGTGCCCGACCGCGACGATCTTACCAGCGAGGAACAGGTACTGCCGAACGTCAAGAACGTCATCGCCGTCGCCTCCGGAAAGGGCGGCGTCGGCAAGTCGACCGTCGCGGTCAACCTCGCCGCCGGGCTCTCGCAGCTGGGTGCCCGCGTCGGCCTCTTCGACGCCGACGTCTACGGGCCGAACGTGCCACGGATGGTCGACGCCGACGAGCCGCCGATGGCCACCGAAGACGAGACCCTCGTGCCGCCCGAGAAGTACGGCGTGAAGCTGATGAGCATGGCCTTCCTCACCGGCGAGGACGACCCCGTCATCTGGCGCGGTCCGATGGTCCACAAGGTCATCACCCAGCTGACGGAGGATGTCGAATGGGGCCACCTCGACTACCTCGTCGTCGACCTCCCGCCGGGGACCGGCGACACCCAGCTAACGATGCTCCAGACCATGCCCGTCACCGGCGCGGTCATCGTCACGACCCCACAGGACGTCGCGCTGGACGACGCCCGGAAGGGCCTCGAGATGTTCGCCAAACACGACACCGTCGTGCTCGGCATCGCCGAGAACATGTCGACGTTCGCCTGCCCCGATTGTGGCGGCGAACACGACATCTTCGGCTCCGGCGGCGGCGAGGACTTCGCCGAGGAACAGGAACTCCCCTTCCTCGGCTCGATCCCGCTCGATCCGGCCGTCCGCGAGGGCGGCGACGGCGGGAAGCCAACGGTGCTCAAAGACGGCGACGGCACCAGCGACGCCCTGCGGACGATCACCGAGAACGTCGCCAACAATACCGGGATCGTCCACCGCCAGGCTATCTCCCAGAGCCGACGCAACGAGGCAGCCTCGCCCGATCGATGACAGCCGGCGGTGACGACGGGAGTGGAGAGGAGACTGCCCCTGCCGACGAGAGTGAGGCAGACACTGCCCCTGCCGAGGAGTTTGACCCCGATCCCGAGCGCGTCGAGTTCCTCCGCGAAGTCGCCGACGATGTTCGCGGCGAGACGAGTGAGCGCAAACAACTCGCGAACATCCTCTATCGAACCAGCGACCTCTACGACGAGGGCGAGGAGACCTCTCCCGAGGAGATCGTCCGCAACGTGAAGTTCATCCTCGAGGTCAACGACCGCGGCGGCCTCGGTCGCTAACCCATCTCGACTCACGGCTCGCTCCGAACGACGGATGTCAGCGCGTCGTTTTTGGTCCCGCCGCTCGAGACACGAGTGTGGACGCGAATCAACGGTCTCGAGCGAACCCGTACGGCATGGACGAGGAGTGTCGGAACTGTCCGGCGCTCTGTGAGACGCGCACGCAGGTCGTCCACGGCTACGGCGACGTCGGCGCTGACTTCCTCTTTGTGGGGGAGCGGCCGACGGCCCACGCGGACGAGATGGGCGTCCCGTTCGCCGGCGAGGGCGGCAGCGACGGTGACGGCGGGCTGCGACGGATGCTCGAGCGGCTGGGCCTCTGTGCCGTCGACTCGCCCGCGGACAAACCCGAACTCGAGAACGTCTATCTGACGAACCTGACTCGCTGTCGCGACCCTGATCGTCGCCCGACCGACGAGGAGACCGGTAACTGCGAGCCCTATCTCAACGCGGAAATTCGGATGATCAACCCCGAAATACTCGTTCCCGTTGGCGACCGGGCGCTGACGGAACTCGGCGTCGAATACACGACGACTCCAGCCGACGAGCTCGTGCTCCCCGACGATCACGCGACGCGGATTCGCGGTCGCGGCTTCGAACTGGTCCCGATGATTGATCCGCGCGAGCAGACTGACGAGCAGACGCAGGCGTGGCTCGAGGCCTTCGCGGAGCTGATGGCGTCGGACTATCGGCAGACGAAGGGGCGGCAGGGACGATAAGCGGGGAGAACGGGGGCGATGCTATCTGTGTCGACGGCGTTCGCTACCAGTACGGATTTTCGCGCCAGCGCCTCGAGCCGACGCCCAGAGCGATCAGCGCCCCCACGGTGAGAACGCCGACGACGAGCGCGCCGATCGTCGAGGCGAAGTACTGGCCGGTGGTGTTGGTCAGGTAGCCGTTTCCGAATCCGACGAGGCCGAGGACTGCCAGCGCCGCGATCACGAGCGTCGCGAGCAGACCGGCGATCGATCGTTCGTCCATACCGGCTCGGAGACGCTCCGACACTATAGTTCTCCCCCATTTCGGAGTCGTATTCGGCCCGCTTCCCCTCGGAAGCGCCGCGTTCAAGGACCGCGCGTCCGGAGTACGACACATGATAGTCGTCGTCCCGGTCGATCCGCCGCGGGATGGTCTCGTCCTCTCGTCGCTCGTCGAGGAGTCGCCGCTCTCCGACGCCGAGGCAGTCTCGCTCTACGAGGCTGCCGTCGCCGATGTCTGTTGGAGTGTCACCTCGAGCGGCGGCGACCTCCTGCTCAATTACCGCGACGAAGCGACCCTGCCCGAGGCGCACGCCGGCGGTGACCCCGAAGCGGAGGTCCGGGCACTCGCCCTCGATGCGCTTGGGGAGGACGCGGCGGTCCGATTCGAGCGCCAGGTCGGTTCGAGCCGATCGGCCCGGATCGGAAACACCGTCACGCACCTCCTCGAGCGCGAAGGGGTTCAGAGCGTGGGGGTGCTCGAGCCGACGGTGCCGCTGGTCACTCGGACGGAGATCGACGGGGCGGCGATGTCGTTGCGCCGTCACGATGTGGTACTCGGGCCGTCCGATGAGGGCAGCACCTACTTCGCGGGCTTTTCGGAACCGATCGACTTCACCGACGCGTACGCGACGCCCGAACTGTCGACGTTGGCCCGACGCGCGGCCGACGACGGACTCAGCGTCGGATTCGCCCCGATGCTTCCCACCGTGGCGACGGCTGCCGGGCTTCGGGCGACCGTTGCGGGGCTCGAGGCCCGGCGGGCCGCCGAGCGACCGGGTGCAGAGGCGACGGCGACGCTCGTGGACGAACTGGGGATTCGAGTCGGGGAGGACGGCGGACTCGAGCGCGAATAGACCGACAACCCTTTTGGAACGTGCAGCAAAGCGGAGAGCGAGGTGGGGTGGCAGAGCGGCCTAACGCGCCTGCCTTGAGAGCAGGTGGCCTCCAAGCCTCATGGGTTCAAATCCCATCCCCACCGTTTTCCGCGAGCGAATACGACGAACGGAGTGAGGAGTCCCTCGAGCGGAAAACGAAACGGAGGGATTTGAATCAGGGAGTGAAGCGAGCGGAGCGAGTGGAACGACCGTGGTTCAAATCCCATCCCCACCGTTGCTGTCGCGAACAATGCTGTGAGTAACAGCGAGCCGATGAGGATTGAATCCGATTTCCGAGGGGATTGTAGCAAATTTCGTTAGAAGTACTTCCAGACGGTAGTCGAGTACATTTCTCGAGACCGATGGCTGTCTGCTGAACGACTATACCGGAGAAATATCGTTTGAGAGGCGGGGTACCGATCAGGGAGACGTCAGGTCGCAATTCCAGCCGGGATCGTGACCGGTGCGGTCGATGAGGTCGGCGCGACACGCTGGGCAGTAATCGGGGGTGACGGATTCGTTTCGGGGGACGTACACCGCGCTGCCGCATTTCACGCACGCATCCGCAACGATGGTCGCACAATCCGCACAGACATTAAAGTCGTCAACTGTGAGGTCGCGCAGGGGTTCGAGTTGTTTATCCAAGAGGTACTCGTCGATGACCGCCTGACAGCTGTGGCACGATTTCATAGCGATACACATCGTTCCATGTTACCATACCATAAATATCTGTCTCCGTGAGGGACGGACGCACTGTAGTCTCGGTGAACGTACTGGGGATCAGGGCGAATACCGTCTCTTTCGAACTGTTACCGGCCCCTGGCCGGTGCGTTCCAACTCCCCGATGACGACATTCCAGAACCCGCTCCGGAGTTATGCGAACGGGAAGATCGTCGACAGTAGCAGGCTCGTGAGTAGCCCGGAGACGGAGATGATCGTCGTCAGGACGGGCCACGTCTGGATCGTCTCGCCCTGCGTGAGCCCGCCGATTTTCTTCACCAGCCAGAAGCCAGAATCGTTGTACCACGAGAAGATGTTGGCGCCCGCGCCGATCACCATCACGAGGTAGGCGATGTGGACCTCGAGTTGGCCGGTGAGGGGTGCCATGAGGTAGAAGATGCTGTCGAAGAAGACGGGCACGGCCAGGAAGGAACTACTCCCGAGCAGGGAGATGTCCGAGTTGGACTCGCCGAGGACGTTCTGGAAACCTCGAATGATCCGCTGGGCCGCCCCGCTCTCGAGCATCGATTTGCCGATGACTGCTGCCATCAGGATCGGGATCCCGATCCCGGCCATGTTCTCTCCGAACGCAGTCGCAACTCGAGAGCCGGCATCGGCGGCGCTGAAGTCAGCGACGAAGACCGTGTTGACGACGGCGACGGTGAACGCCGCCATACTCAATCCGATGAACGCCGGGAGGTCGAGCCACACCAGCAACGCGACGACTGCAACGAGACCGACGATGAACGTAATTAATGGACTATGCGCGAACTCGACCGCCTGTAGCGGCACGTACGCCACAGGTGTGGCTTGTACGGAATATATTACATTATTAATACTTACGAAGATAGTAAAGGATTATTGATGAATCGTCACCAATAACTGAACACCATGTGTGGCAATCGATGCGTCGGGGAGACGGTCTCCCGGCGAGCTCAGTGTTCGCCGTAAGCGACTCGAGACAGGTCGCAACCGAAAAATTCGAAAACGCACGTGAACGGCGACTGCTCAGCGGTAGGACAGCTCGAGGTCGCGCGCCCGGTCGAGCAGTTCTGCATCGTAGTACTCTTCGGTCTGTTCGGGTCGGATGTCGTCGATCGCACGGACCTGCTGGACCGTGTTGCGGAAGTTCTTGAAGGTGGCCTCGTCGACCATCTGACCGTCGATGGTGACCGCGCCGGTACCCTCGCGTTTGGCCTCGTTGAAGCGCTCGATCTTGTGGACGTCGCGCTCGAGTTCCTCGGGCGTCGGCATGTGGACGGTGTTGGCCTGAATCGTCTGCTTGGGGTACAGCGACCAAGAGCCGTCGAGACCGAGTTGTGCTTCGTGTTCGACCTGATCCGCGTAGGCGTCCGCGTTGTAGTAGGTCAGGCCGGCGCGCTCTTTGAACAGGTCATCGAAGGGACCGCCGATCGAGAGCAGGTCTGCGGCGCTGGACTCGTTCGAGAGGGCCTCGAGCAGGCCGTCCCAGCGTGGCATGCCGTCGCCGAGGTCGCGGCCGCCGAGTTCGGCGGCGTAGTCGACGGGCCCGAAGACGAGCGCAGTGAGTCGGGAGTCCTCGCCGAACTTGGAAATCTCGCGCAGATCCGACCGGGCGCGGCCGGTCTCGATAATGATCGAGAGACCGATCGAGCCGTCGTCGTAGCCGTGTTCGGCCTCGGCTTCGGCGACGACCTCGGCGGCGCGTTTCACGTCCTCGAGGCGGCCGACCTTGGGGACGACGACACCGTCGATCTCGTCGCCGATTTCGCCGACGAGGCGGTCGATCTGGTTGCGCCCCTTGTCACAGTACTCCTCGTCCTCGTAGCTCCACTCGACGCGCGGCCAGATCTCGCCGGGGAAGTCGTACTCGGGAACCTTCTCGATGGTGTTCTCGAGGCCCTCGGCTTTCATGTCCGGTGCCGTCCCGTCTTCCATGTCGGGGACGAGCCAGTCGGGGGCCTGGAACCCCTCCGCCTCGAGGGCGGAGACGAGGTACTTCGCCGAGTCGTCTTTCGGAACGGCGGCCGGTGCGGTCTGGAACGTACGGCAGAGTCGGATGTCGTCGGTCATGTGTATCTATCTGAAGTCGCGATTGTCTGCGGTCGTCTGTGATGGTCGTTCGTGTTAGTTAGAACGCTTTCGAATCTCCGCGGTTCGGGTTCCGGAGTAGACGGGTTCGTCGTCCTGGTTGAACGCGATGTGTTCGAAGGTGACCGTTCCCGCCTCCTCGCTCGAGGCGTCCGCTTCGGCCTCGAGAACACGCGTGAAGGCGTAGACGGTGTCGCCGACGGCGACGAACGTGTGGAACGATTCGTCGTCGAAGCCGACCTCGCGCCAGGTTTCTTCGTCCGAGCGGGCATGGCCCAGCGCGGTCGATCGAGTTACGTCGCCGTAGGTGACGATACTGCCCGACGGCGAGTCGCTCATCACGTCGACGTTGTGGTGTTGTTTGGCCGTGTTGAGCGTCGAAAGCGGTAGCGAGGCGACGGTCACGTCGTCTTGTGTGCGGCCGCGCTCGTGGCGGTAGGCGACGGCGGCGTTCTCGTCGTCGGCTTCCTCGAGCGCGTCGACGAAGTCCTCGAAGTAGCCGCCCTCGGGTGCGATGAACTCCTCGGGGAGTTCGGGGCCGTTGTCGCCGTCGTCCTCGGCGGTTGCGGCACCACCGTCGGAGCGCAGCTCCGATGAGGATCGCGAACCGTCGGTTCGCTCACCGCTTCCGTCCGTCGCCATCGGCTCGCGGCGCGGGATCATGTTCGTCCGCTCGTACGAACAGAGCACGTCGCCAGTTTCGGCGTCCTTGCCGCGGGTGCGCCAGGAGACGATGCCGTACTCGGGTCGGGAACTCGAGGTCGCACGGTTGACGACCTCGCTCTCGACGTGGAGTTCGGTGCCCGTATAGACCGGTGCGGTGGGGAACCGGACGTCGGTGCGGCCGAGGAAGTAGCCTCCCTTCTCGCTCAAGTCCTCGACGGTGATGCCGAGGGTGGCTGCGGTGAGATAGTCGGGGTGAACCGGCGGTTCGTCGAAGCCGCGTTCCGCGGCAGCGTCGCTCCGCCAGTAGGCGGGGTCGTGGTTCAGGGTCTGACTCATCCAGGACTCGTTGCCGAACTGGGTGAGCGTAAGGCCGGGGTCATGTTCGATGACGTCCCCCTCCTCGAAGTCCTCGAAGCAGTTGCCCTTCTCTTTGGTCTCGACGTCCTCAAGCACCTGTGCGAACGTGTCCGGATCGGTCCAATCAGTCATCTGCAGTCACCTCGTCCGTCTCTGCATCAGTTGGTAACTGTTTTCGTTTCCGTCGGGTGACCGTCCGTCGCATCTCGTTTTCGACGATCATGTACCCCTCGTCGAAGCCCATACCGGGCTTTGCGAGCACCTGCGCGGCGTTCGTCGCGAGCGCGACGTGGGCGCAGGCACGTGCGGAGGTCTCCGTCTCGTTACAGGTGCCCCCGAGGTAGGCGCGGGTGTCTGTCCCATCGCAGTAGCGGACCGCCTGTCCGCTTCGGTGGATCCCGCCCAAGTCGGGCGTCTTGACCTGCACGAGGTCGGCCGCGCCCGCGTCGACGAACGCCTGCACGTCCTCGAAGGTGTTACACCACTCGTCGGCTACGATATCGACGTCGACGTTGGCAGCGTCGAGCCCCTCGCGGAGCTCGACCATGGCATCGATCTGGTCGGCCCGGTCGCCGACGTCCATCGGCCCCTCGATCTGAATCGGATAGGGGGCTGCGGCTTCCTCGAGCGCAGCGAAGTAGTCGACCACTTCGTCGCGGTCGTAGGGCGCGCCGAAAATCTCGCCGATCATGCCGTAGACGTCGATGTGGAAGCGAGGGTCGTACCCCTCGGGCCCCAACTCCTGGGAGCGCTCGACGAGCCACTCCACGTACTCGAGGAGGACCTCGCCGTTCTCGCCGATCTTCTCGACGCTGTTGATGAGCGCGTGGGGCAAAACGGGGACGCCCTTGACGAACATCTTCTCGGTGTTGTTGTAGCGGTCGTCGCCGGATTGGCCGAAGACCGGCACCGGCTCCGTCGCGGGCTCGGTGCCCAGTGCATCTGCCATGACGTCCGTCTGCGTCGTCTTCTCGGCTTCAGCAGCCGCAGCGAGCAGCGCTTGCGAGACGCCGTAGCGGATCGCCGTGTGGAGTCGGTCGCCGTCAACTTCCATCTCCTCGAGCAATTCGGCGTTGTCGAGGAACTCGGTCGCATCCCGGCCCTCGAGTTCGTCGGCGACGGGACCCTCGATGACGGGGGCGTACTCCTCGGCTTTGAACAGCGGGTCGCGCCCGCCGGCACCGGAGTACTGGACCGCGGCGCAGTCGCCCCGGACCACGGTGCCGTCGGCGAGTTCGATGTCGACGATGATCGACTCGCCGGCCTGGCGAATCTCATCGAAGCCGTCGGTGACCGGCTCGCCCTCGTAGGTGAAGCCGTCGTGTTCCGCTCCCTGCTTGATCGCGCGCTGGTCGTCGAAGAAGAACCCGGAGTAGCCGGGCGTTGCGTATATTCCTGTAATGTTCATGGTGAGGCGTCACCCTGCGGTCGGCCGATGAGTTTGCCGTCGCTGATCGCGTCGACGTCGTCCGCGACCATCCGGAACGACTGCTCGCGCCCTTCGGTGTCCGCGCGTTGGGACAGTCGGGCGCGGTGAATCTCCTTGATGTCCTCGTCCATCTCGAGGTCGGCCCACTCGAAGATGCGGACGCGACCGTCGTCGTCCCGCGCGGGCAGGACGGCACCTGCCGCGCTGTCGCTGGGTGCGAAGGGGACGTCGAGCGCACCGGAGTCGAAGGCCTTGAGCGTTCCCTGGACGACGTCGCCGTCGCCGTGCTCGAAGATGGAGTCCATCAGACAGCGGGTCTCGCGCTCGATGAGGTCCTGTTCCTCCTCGATGCCGTCGATGTCGATCTGCTGTTCGATCGCCATGTCGATGACCTGACGCGTCGTGCGCAGACCGGCCGAGTTGGCCTCCATGGTCGGCACCCCCTGGAACTCCTGGGGTGACTTGGTGATGACCTTGTCCGGTTGTGCGATGGCGGCGGTCATGCCGCCGAAGCTGATGACGCCGTTCGCACGAGCCTCGTCCGGCGGGAAGCCGCCCATCCACTCGTGGAAGACGGTGGTGACGACGACCTCGTCGGGCAGATACTCGTTGCCTAACTTCTTGAGCGCGTGTAGGGCGGCCACGTCCTGAACGATGTTGCCGACCTGACCGTAGCCGAGCGTGATCGAGCGCACGCCCTGCGTCGCTGCTAACTTCCCCTCGACGATCATGATCGCGATCGCGATCGACGGCGGGACGAGGGTGCCGGTGAGCGGCCCGAACGGCTCGCGGTTGATCCGCACGCCGCGTTCGGTGTAGGCTCCCGCCAGCCGGTCGACGAACTGCCACTTCTCGATGGTCTCCTCGAGCCCGTGGCGTTTCGTGTACGGAATGTTGTAGGAGATCGGGCCGCCCTCGAAGCTCTGGAAACCGCCGGCGAAGGTGATCGCGGCGAGCAGCCGAGCGTCCGGGGTGCCGTGGCGCACTTCGATCGGCGCGTCGACCGCGTCGATCAGTTCGCGACAGCCGTCTACCCCGTGGTTGACGGCCGGGAAGCCGTTCAGGGTGTCGTCGCCCGTCTCGAGGGCCTTGTCGAGGCCCTGCTGGGCCTTCTCGTACTCATTGTCACGCGTGTACGAGTCGATAGTCGTCGGGAGGAGATCCGCCTGGCCCTCCTCGAGGAGGTATCGAAGGAGTTCGATCTGGTCGTCGAGCCGGGGCACCCCGGCTCGCGGCTGGAGAAGGGGTTTGTCGGCCGACTCGAGGACGTCGGCGAATCGCTTGTGGTCGGGCAGCGACTCGTGGTACGCGATGGCGTCCTCGAAGTCGACGTCTTCGCCCGTGTGCCAGTCAGATCGGATCTCTTCGTCGATACGCCGTAGCTCGTCGGATGGAATGCGTTCGTCTCGTATCATCTAGACATCTACGAACTGATAGTCGCCCGTTCCGACTCCGTCGGTTTAATCTGGAGGTCTTCGTGGAGCGCGGCAATCGCGTCTTCGGGATCGGTTTCGGAATCGAAGACGCGGTCGAATCCGAGCTCTCGGAACGTTTTCCGGGTCTGCTCGAACTCGTCCTGTCCGACGGCGAGGTTGCCGCCGATGTAGCTGACCGCGTCGACGCCCGCGTCCTCGAGGACACTGTGGAATCCCTGGCAGTCCTGCTCGGCGTGGCCGTAGAGCGAGGAGACCAGTACGGCCTCCGCGTCGTGCGCTACTGCGGCCTCGGCGAAGTCCTCCTGGGAGGTCTGGACGCCGAGGTTCACGACATCGAAGCCGGCTGCACTGAAGGCTTGCTCTAAGATTGTGATGCCAACGACGTGGGCATCTGAGCCGATCACGCCGAGGACGACCGTTTGGGACATCGTAGTCGCAACCATGAGAGACCGGCCTATAAACCTAATGATCTTCCATGATAATATTCCTTAAGGATCCTAACAGCGTCTCTATGGCGGATATTAACATGAGGAATGGTACCGGGAAACAACTACATGATCGATGGTAAGGGTTTTGGTACTGGTTTGGAAAGGGGGGCGTACAGACATGGGAGCACTCTCGAACCTTCGCGTCGTGGATCTGACCCAGGTGCTCGCCGGGCCGTACTGTACGATGCTGCTCGCGGACCTGGGCGCGGACGTCGTCAAGATCGAACGACCCGGTGGCGACATGATCCGGTCGAATCCGCCGTTCGTCGACGACCCCGAAGAAGAAGCCTACGGGGGCTACTTCCAGAGCGTCAACCGCGGCAAAAAGAGCATCGAACTGAACCTCGGCGACGACGAGGACCGCGCGGACTTCCTCTCGCTCATCGAGGAGGCCGACGTCGTCGTTGAGAACTACCGCTCGGGGACGATGGAGAAGTACGATCTGGGCTACGAGACGCTGAAAGAGCACAACCCCGATCTCATCTACTCCTCGATTCGGGGCTTTGGCGACCCGCGGACCGGCAAGACGGAACGGCAGGGCCAGCCCTCTTTCGACCTCATCGCGCAGGCGCTGGGCGGCGTCATGGAGACCACCGGACAGCCCAACGGCCCGCCGACGAAGACCGGGCCCGGCGTCGGCGACCTCTTTACGGCGACGCTGAACTGCATCGGCATTCTGGCGGCGGTCAACCACCGCGAGCAGACCGGCGAGGGCCAGTACGTCGACACCGCCATGTACGACTCGATGCTCAGCTTCACCGAGCGCGCCGTCTACCAGCAGTCGTACACGGGCGAGGCCCCCACTCGTCGGGGCAACTCCCACCCCACGCTCTTTCCCTACAACGCCTTCGAGACTGACGACGGCTACGCCGTCATCGCCGCGTTCAACAACAATCACTGGGCGGAACTCTGCGACGTGATGGACCGCGAAGACCTCGCCGAGGCGTATCCGACGACGCCGGAGCGACTCGAGAACCGCGACGCGCTCCGAGCCGAACTCGCCGAGTGGGCCGCCGACCTGACCAACGACGAACTCGTCGGCAAACTCGAGGGTCGCGTCCCCGCCGCGCCGGTGCAGACGACCGAAGAAATCTTTGACGACCCGCACGTCTACGCGCGGGATATGCTCGTGCCGGTCGAACAGCCCGGAGCCGATAGGGACGTCGAGATTGCGGGCAATCCGATCAAGATGAGCGAGACGAACCCCGAGCCCCGCGGTCGCGCGCCGCTGCTCGACGAGCACCGCGAGGAACTACTGGGCGAGGACGCCGAGGCGGCCGACGACTGAGGACCGACGACCCTTCGATTCTACTTCTACCGGCGGGCGTTCACTGTCTCGAGAAGGGGCTCGGCGAGCAGCGATCGATCGAAACCGCGACAGCATCCACGTTCGGCGATCCGGCAACCCGGCGCGGCGTCGCGTCGCTGTCCTCGCCACGCGGCGCATCGGGTCGGAGCCGCGATAGCGGTCGGCGGCGACGACGATTCGCAGTTCGGGACGGGTCACCCGAGGACATACCGAGTCCACGGGTACCGCTCGACGAGGGGCTGCCCGTCGATTTCGTACGATTCGATGTATCGATCGAGTCCGAATATTCGGCCGGCACCGAAGGCGGCAACGGAGAGGAACACGAGCATGTACGCGAAGTCGCCGTTGATATAGCCGTGGGCGACGTCCCAGTTCCCGAGATAGAAGAGCAGCATCATGAACGCGCCGAAGAACGCTGCAAGCCGGGTCATTGCGCCGAGGAGTACCCCGAGTCCGATGAGGACCTCTCCCCACGGCACGGCGATGTTTACGAAGTCGACGAACCAGGGCGTGTTCCCCATCGAAACGAAGAGGTCCGCGACGGGACTGCCGTTCGCCGGCGGTGCGTTCTGTAGATAGCCGCTCGCGGAGAACTCGCCCGAGAGGACCTTGTCGACGCCGCTCTGGAGGAACGCGAGTCCGATCATCAACCGGAGCGCGAGAATGAACCACACGCTCAACGTGTGGAGTTTCCCTTTCGCCGTGAGCCCGCCAACCGTACTTTGGAGTTCGACTTCTCGAGTTGACATCAGTTTCATATCACGGGAACCACTGGTAAACCTCCCACCCGTTACAGATCCTGAGTCGTGAACCGTCGTCGGGGGGCGGTCGTGGCTCCACCGCCCCGAACGATGTGGTGACGCTCGAGCGTCGGCTCCCGAAATCCAGTCGGGGTCGACTCCGTCGACGGGAAGCGGTGCCTCGAGCGGCCCCGCTACCAGCAGTTTCTTCACGTGACAATTCGAGGTGGCAGGTATCATGAGTCAGGCGACGCTGTCGGATCGTCCGTACACGAATTCGAACCTCTTCTCCGGGCACTATCTCGACGAGCGAATTCAGGAACGAGACGAGTGGGAGTGCGACGCGGCCGCCAGCGACGCGCTGGCCGAACTGCAGTCGCTGTACGAACTCGAGTCCGGGCTGGTCGACGGCTACAAGGAGGACCCGCTGATCGACAACTGGATCGACGAGGTGCTCGAGGTGCTGGGGTTCGGAACGAACGTCGAGACGACGCTGCCCGAGGGCGGGGGCTACGTGGACGTGCTCCTGTTCGAAGATACGGCGGCGCGTCGCGACGCGGCCGAGGTCTACCTGAGTTCGGAGGACACGGCGGATCTGTTCGACCGCGGCGTGGGCCTGGTCGAAGCCAAACAGTGGAACGCCGACTTCACGGCGCGATTCAGCGACCAGCGGCCGTATCGAAACGCCTCCCACCAGATCAAACACTACCTCGAGCGGACGCCCGAGCGGATTCAGTGGGGGGTTCTGACGAACGGTCGCAAGTGGCGGCTTTACGGGACGAAGGACTACGAGACCCAGACGTATTACGAGGTCGACCTGCCGGAGCTGCTCGAGCGCGGCGATCTGGACGCGTTCAAGTACTTCTACGCCTTTTTCCGCCCGGATGCGTTCCGGGAGTCGGGCGGGACGACGTTTCTCGATTCGGTCTGGTCCGAGAGCGAGACGGTCGCCCAGGAGTTGGGGGAGGATCTGCAGGACAACGTCTTCACCGCGGTTCGGGTGCTCGGTCGGGGGTTCGTCGAGACGAACGACCTTGCAATCGATCCGGACGACGATGAGGGGCTCGGCGAACTCAAAGAGCAGTCGCTCGTGTTGCTCTATCGGTTGATGTTCGTCCTCTATGCGGAGTCTCGTGGACTCATCCACCCGGAGGGTCAGGAGGCGGTCGCGGAGTACGAGGAGAACTTCAGTTTGGACGAGCTTCGGCTCGAGATCCACGACGAGATCGGGGAGGTCGACGACGGCTTCGACACCTACAGCGAGCACTCCACGACGATGTGGAGCCGGCTCGAGGATCTGTTCCGGCTGATCGACGAGGGCGAGGAATCGCTGGGGATTCCGCCGTACAACGGCGGGCTGTTCAACCGGGAGACGCACGACTTCCTGGCAAATCACGAGGTCAGCAACCGGTATCTCGCGGAGGTCATCTACCGGATTTCGACGACCGAGAACGACGAGGGGCGGTACGTGCTGGCGGACTACGCGGACCTCGACACGCGCCACCTCGGGAGCGTCTACGAGGGGCTGCTCGAGCACCAGTTCCGGATCGCCCCAGAGGAGTACGCGGCGGTGTCGGAAGACGGCGGACAGGTCTGGGAACCCGCGACGGACGTCTCGGTCGCGGACGCGGTCGAGACGGTCGAAAAGGGTGGGCTGTACGTGGTCAACGACGAGGGCGAGCGGAAGGCCACGGGCGCGTACTACACGCCGGATTACGTGGTGACCTACATCGTCGAGGAGACGGTGGGGCCGCTGGTCGCGGAGATCAAAGCCGATCTGACGGAGCAGGGATTCGAGCCGGGGACCCACGAGTATCTCGGCGCGTTCTATCGGCGGGTGACGGACCTGAAGATTCTGGATCCGGCGATGGGGAGCGGGCACTTCCTCACGCGGGCGACGGAGTACCTCGCCCAGCAGGTGATGGAGGAGGTGCGCGAACTCGAGGAGGCGACGGCCTTCGACGAGCAGCGGGTACGACGGGACGTAGCCAAGGAGTGCATCTACGGCGTCGACCTGAACGGAATGGCGGTCGAACTCGCGAAGCTCTCGATGTGGCTCGAGACCCTCGCCGCGGATCAGCCGCTCGCGTTCCTGGATCACCACCTCAAGGCGGGTAACTCGCTGGTCGGGTCGGACGTGACGGAGGTGCTCTCGAGCGAGACCGAGAGCAACGACGGGCAGTTGACGCTGCAGCAGGCGCTGGCCCGCGTCCGGCAGGATACCCTCGAGCACGTCATGGAGCGCATGCAGGAGTTACTCGAGATCGACAACGAGTCGCTCGAGGACGTCAAGTCGATGGAGGAGATCTATTCGGGGATTCGCGAGGATCCGTTCTACCAGCGGCTGTTCGAACTGACGAACGTCCACACCGCCGAGCGGTTCGATCTGGATGTGCCCGAGGGGGCCTACGAGCGGATGGCTCGAGCGATCGACGACGAAGAGGCGTGGACCGAAGTGCAGGAAGCGGACTGGTTCACGACCGCGCAGTCGATGTGCGGTGAGCAGTCGTTTTTCCACTGGGAACTCGAGTATCCCGAAGTGTTTTTCGACGGTGATGGGGAGAAGCGTGAGGATGCTGGATTTGATGCGGTAATTGGAAATCCACCATATGTACAAGTAAAAGACAAATCAGAAAACTATCTTAGAGAGGAATATGACTCTACTCAGTATAAGATTGATGCATTTCATGCATTTATTGAACAAGGGATTATACATCTTCGTCACGGTGGCGAGTTTGGATATATTGTTCCAAAGCCTTGGCTTACATTAGAAAATACAGAAAGCTTGAGGGATTACATTTTCGCCAAATCTTGGATCAAACAGATTGTTCAATTTGATAAGACGGTCTTTGACGAAGCTACAGTGGATACGATAATACCAATCCTCACGAAAACAGAAAATGATGGTGGAGAGACTGATATAGTCACCATTGAAAATTCAGAAAATGACTTGGCAAATAAAACAGTAAAAAAGAAAGATAATCAATCCGATCTTCGAGGCCCTGCTGGAAAAATTGAGATTCGACAATCAAAGGGCGAAGAGAGAGTTATAAGGAAAATGCTTGGTAATTCTACCAAATTGAATGAAATTGGCGCTGTTTCAATTGGTATCCAAGCATATGGGAAAGATGATCATACAAAGGAACAAATAGAGAACCGTGTTTTCCATTCTACTACAAAGGATACTGATAGACATGTCCCACTATTGTCTGGTGATAATATCCGACGATACCGTGTTAAAAATCTTGAAGAAACATGGATTGACTATGGGAGCCACCTGCATCGGGAACGAGAATGGAAATATTTTGAAGGAGACCGCATACTAATCAGGGAAATAACAGGGTCTGGTCGTTACAAGATACATTCGGCATTCATCAATGAAGATGCAGTCTGTTACAAGACGGTTCTTAGTGTAATCCCCGAACAAAATGTGCCACCTCAATCGCTGGTAGCAGTGATAAATTCAGCTTCTATCTCTTGGTTCTTCATTAGGACATCTAACAAAATAGTCACAGATAATTTCCCAAGAATAACTTTAAATGATGTCGAGGAATTGCCAATCCCGAACCTCAATAATCAAGTTAAAAATCCTAGCTTAAGAAAAATCGACGCTCTATTTCCTGAAGTTGATATTGAAGAGAATAGTGGTCGTGAAATCTTGGCACTGCTTAGTGACAAGCAGGCGAGTAATATACAGACTCGAGAAGGCTTATCGCTGAATGTTCTCGATTATCTTGGAAACTATAACAATAGTCAACCCCTTCCAGATATCGGATTCGTCCAGCCTCCTAATGGACTAGCTAATACAATTCTTACTGATACAGTTGAAGATTATAAGAACCTCCGGATCGGAACCATCGAAGTTGTCCGTGAGTCCCCAACTTCCCTCGAGATCCGCCTCACTGCCCGCTACAAACCCGAAAACGAAGACGAGTACGAGACCGACCGCTGGGGCTACACCGAAACCGAACCCCTCCCAGCCCTCATCATCTCCGACCTCACCGAAACCGAGGCCGACCTGATCGAGGCCTTCGTCCCCGTCGCAGTCGACGAGGCCGGCGGCTTCGCGAACTTCCGCGAGACCGCCACTAAGACCAACTCGCTGGTCGATCGACTCCGAAAGCTCACCCTGCCCGCCGTCGACGACGTGCGCGAGGGGTTGGAGAGCTACCTCGAGACGAAAGCAAGAGCCGAGGAACTCGAGGAAAAGATCGAGAAGACGGACGAGCTGATCGATGAAATCGTATACGAACTCTACGGATTGACCGACGAAGAAATTGAAATCGTCGAAGAGGCTGTTGGAGAATGACTGCTGAACGCTCCAATATGGGCCTCAACGCAGACAGTGTCCTCGCCGAGCGCGTTCGTCAGCAGTTAACAGTATTTCCTGAGAAGTTCCGGGAATTAGGCGAAGGCGGGGAGCTACGGAGCCTCTGCCGTTCGACCCGTACCCTGTCTGGCCCCAAAGTCAACCAGGCACGAGAGCATTTCACGGAGCAGTACCTTATCGAGCCGATCCTCCACGGACTCGGGTATCGGAATCCGATCTCCGAGGACTACGTTGGAACTGGCCCCCACTTCGTCCGACGACCGAGTACCTATCGGAGCCTCGAGATCAACCGACCGGACTATTTACTCAAAAACGTCTCGCCACAGGTCGACTGTATTCTGGAAGCAAAAGCTGCGAACGAAGAACAAATAACGGGAGATAAGCGACGTGCGACTGCCGACATTGAGGATTACGTCGACTCAGACACGTTTGCGAAGTACCTGAAGACGTTAGAGAAACGGTACCTCGTCGCTATTGGGACAGACGGCCTCCGATGGGTTTTGTGGGCGAAGGATGTTCGATCCAGAACGACAAAACGGGCGATTGCCGAGGTCGACTTATCGGATGCGATTGAGTCGATCGCTAAACGGGATTCGGTCATCGAAGGAGAACCGAAACAGACCACCGTCGAGATACGACGATTCCTCGCAAATAAATTTATTCCGCCATTTGCTGCACGCTCCATCGACGAGTTCGTCGCAGCCCAATTCGAATAGAGAATTGCTTTCGAAGGGGATGACGTGACTCGAGTCCCGGTTCCGAACCGGCCGTCCGACGGGCGATGTCGGCAGGTGGTGTGTGGTGATTCGATCGAACCCGCCGACCGGCCGGCTGATCGTCGGGGCTCGAGTCCCCTCCGACCTACTCCTCGCGAAGGCTCGGAAAGAGGTCCGGCGGAACCGAACAGCCGCAGGGAGCGACGGAGCCGGTGTGGGGCCCGGTGGCGGTCGAGAACAGCACGGGGTCACCACAGCGCGGACAGTCGGGGAACGGCGACTCGTCGTCGTCGCTCGCGTCCGAACTGCTATCCATCGCGACCGCGCCTCGGTCGTTGCGGCGAGGACGCTACTCGTGTCGGGCGATTCGACGGTCGTGCGGGACGTTTATATCCCGGTAGAATGAACGCAATCATGGCAACCGAATCCTCCGTGGATTTGGAAGCCGCGTCTCGGGTGTTGGTTCCACCCGGGGCATTTCGATGCAGCCCCTCGCATCTGCGTTTCGAGACTGACTTCCGTTTGGATTGTTGATCTATTGGGACTTATATCTATTGTTACTACGGGGAAAAAGAGTCCGCCTCGAGCCGCCCCGAACCCCAAATCTCGAATCATCGACGCTCGAGGTCGTCATAGAACGATACGCACGGTGTTCTTTTCGCTCTATTCGGACTGAACTATCTGTTCACTGTATCCTGCTTACTGACCGCTGGGTGGTGATTGGGAAGCAAGGAGATGGTCAGTTGCTATCGGCAGTCTCAAGCGATGAATTGCAGTGCTTACATCGATTTCGGTCTAGTTCGTTCGGTGCACCGCAATTAGAACAATTCGTCCGAGCTGGTGGTTCGTCAGTATCGTCCCACGACAGAATCGCCATTACGATGAGGATGAGAAATACGAACAAGAACAACCCTAACGGACCGAATGAGAGGAAAAAGATAGCAACGAAGAAAACAGGGAAGCCAACGAGTACGTACACCAAAAGAGTCGAGAGACGATCCATGGTCCATCTCCTAAGCTGTAGGGTCAAAAACCCTTCCGACCAACGAATTTCGGGTGTTCCGCTTACTTACTCCCCCTATACCTACCGCTGATTCACGATTGGCTGCAATAGAGGCCGTCAACTATGTCATTCGTCCGCCGATACCGGTTCGCCGTCTTCCATCGGCCATTCGAGTTCAACTTCTAACTCGGCCTCGTCGTCGGTAACCTCGTACTCGACTTCCAGTTCGAAGTGTTCTGGTACCGCCACCGTGAAGCCGTTCTCTCCGTCAATGTCGATTGTCCCGTCCTCGATACCAGCAGCGACTTCACGGATGATCCCCGCACCGTCTGCCCGACTCATCACCCGCTCACCTTCGCGTTCCGTCGCATCATCTGCCGATTCCGCTTCGGTCTCGGATTCTTGTTTGTCGTTTGCCATACTGGGCGTTTAACGGCTGCCGATAAAATATCTCTGCCTTCATGTCTGCCCAGTTCGATCGGCGGCAGTCACCACTTCTATCGAAGCATCACTGGGTGGATCCGTACTGTATTGAGCGGGACGTCTCTCTCCTGTCCTTCCCGTTCGGCGAGCAGACACAGAATGGGATGCGAACCACTCTCTGACGCTCACCCCTCACGTTTGTCGGAATCCGTCGGGAAACGGGGCTCGAGCGGAAGGCGGAAACCGAGAGCGGTCAGCTCTTCGTCTCGATACTCGGACCGATCCTCGGCGGCTTCTTCGTCCTCTATCTCGCCCTCGTTGGCGGCTACTCACCGGTGCCCCTCCCGGTGTCCGTTCTCGGCACTCCCCTCGGAGTAGTGCGCTGGCGGCGACCGCAACGGATGGCGTCGTAGGCAGACCGACCCTCGTCTGACTCGGGTTTCGTGTGAGTCGTCGCGTCGACTGTCGCGACACGAGCGAACCGAGCTGACGTTTTGGCGGACAAAGCACGCGTGGGATCAGCACGAGCCGCCGGTTCGGTGATCACGTGTGCGTCTGTACCGACTGCTACTTGTCTTTCCAAATAAGTCCGTTCGTCGATGAGGTCAACACGGTCTCGCCATCCGCGTTCTCACAGACAACGTTCGACGTGAACTCGTACCGGTCCTCTCGTTCCTCGACCGTGTCGAACGTCGATCGGCACGTGATTGGTTCGCCGGTGTAGACCGGCCGATGGAAGTTGAATTCCATCGTACTGGCTAACACTTCGTTGTCGCTCCCCAGTTTCGTCGGGAGCGTCGCGGTCAGTAATCCCTGTACCATCACCCGTCCGTCTTCGTCCGGCTCGGTATGACGGGATTGATCGTCACCAGTGAGGTCCGCAAACTGCTGTACATCTTCGACTGTGAACGTTCGCTCGTATGTTCTCGTCTCGCCTTCGATTGGCTGCGTCATCGGAATCGACCTCGAGAATGAATCTCGTCGTATAACAAGATACCGAGACGAACGTGCCCGAACTGCGAACCCGGATTCGGAGAAGCGATGTCTAACGGCACCAACACTCGAGAGGCCCCGGTTCCGAACCGGCCAGCGATCGATGTCGACGGGTAGTGTGCGGTGATTTCGATCGGACCCGCCGACCGACCGGCTATAGTGTCAACTGAAACGATTGCCATACCGATCGCATAGTCCGCGGTTCTCGCTCGCGGTGCTCGCTCACGGCTCGCTTTGCTCGCCGTTCGCATCCCCGCGGTTCTCGCTCACTCCGTTCGCTCCGAACCGCGCTCGCTCCGAACCGCGCTCCTGTCGTGCGATCAGATATGCAGTGACGCCCAGTTGGGACTGTCGTCCTCGAGTTGGCGACCTGACCGCCATCTCGTTCGGTCCAAACGAACGAGCAACCGAACCGGAGGCCCAAATCTATATCCACACCGTACCGAGAGATAGGGCATGAGCAACCGAGACGAATCTCGGCACGAGAGCGTCTCGATCGAGCCGGTTCGCGTCCTCTGTGTGGACGGCGACCCGGAGCGCCTCGCTGAGACGGTCGACGCCCTCGAGCGAGCGGACGACGCCATCGAAACGCTCGATGCGACCGGCACGAGCGATGCACTCGAGCGCCTCGCCGGGACCGACGTCGACTGCATCGTCTCGGAGTACGAGCTCCCCGATGCGGACGGGCTGGCGTTGCTGGACGCGGTCCGAGCTGACGACGAGGCCTGTCCCTTCGTGCTGTTCACGGGCGCGGGCTCCGAAGCGATCGCGAGCGAGGCGATTTCCGCCGGCATCACGGACTACCTGCGGCGGGACGCGACCGAGTACGCGACGCTGGCGGAGACCGTCCGCACCGCCGTCGAGACGACGCGGAGCCGCCTGCAACGACAGCGCCAGCTCCGCGCAATCGAAACCGCACGGGAGGGGATCAGTCTGCTCGACGAGGAGGGACGATTCGTCTACGTCAATCAGGCGTACGCTGACCTCTACGGCTACGAGCCCGCCGACCTGATCGGCCAGCACTGGGGGCGACTGTATCCGGACGACGAGATCGAGCACGCCCGCGACGTGATCATCCCGACGGTGATGGCCGAGGGCGACTGGTACGGCGAGACGACGGGGCTCCGATCGGACGGGAGCACCTTCGCCGAAGCCCACTCGCTGTCGACGACCGGCGACGGCGATCTGATCTGTACGGTCCAGGATGTGACGGACGAAAAGGAACGCGAGCGCGATCTCGAGCGCTACGAGACGATTATCGACGCCCTCGGCGATCCCGTCTATACGGTCGACGCCGAGGGCCGGTACGCGTTCGTCAACGACGCCTACGCCGAAATGACTGGCTACGAGAAGGACGAAATCGTCGGTCAGGACGTTTCCGTCCTGCTCGATGAGCCGTCCGTCGAACGCGGCACCGACTGCGTCCGGTCGCTGCTCTCCGACGCGACCGCCGAGCGCAAGCGCACCTACGAGATCACCGTCGAAACGAGCGACGGCAGAACGATCCGCTGCGAGGATCACTGCTCGTTACTGCCCATCGAGGACGGCCAGTACCGCGGCGTCGCCGGCGTCGTTCGCGATATCACCGAGCGCACGGCCCGCGAACGAGAGCTCGAACTCGACGAGACGATCCTCGAGACGATCCCCGACGAGGTGTACGCGCTCGACGAGGAGGGGTACCTCACCAAGGTCGTCCCGCCGATCAACGCCGAGATGACGACGACGGGGTACCGGCCCGAGGAACTGGTCGGCGAACACGTTTCGATCATCATGGACGACGACGATATCGCCACCGCCGAGGCGGAGATTCGTGCACTGATACAATCGGACGAACGCGAACACGCCTCCTTCGAAATGGAGACGATCACGGCCGACGGCGAACGCGTACCCAACGAGAACCACATCGCGCTCCTCCCGCGCGAGGAGGACGGTCGCATCCAGGGAACCGTCGGCGTCTTGCGCAATATAACCGAGCGCAAAGCGCGCGAACACGAGCTAAAGGCGCAAAACGAACGGCTCGATCGCTTCGCCGGCATCGTCTCCCACGACCTCCGCAACCCGCTGAACGTCGCGCAGGGGCGACTCGAGATCGCCCGCGAGACCTGTGACTGCGCCGACGACGATCTCGAGGCCGTCGCGTGGGCGCACGACCGCATGTCGGTCCTGATCGAGAACATCCTGACGGTCGCACGGGAACGCGATCCGTCGCTGGACGTCGAATCGGTCGACCTCGCGACGCTCGCCGAGGACTGCTGGAGCCACGTTGAGACGGCCAACGCCGCGTTGCGAATCGAGACGGATGCCGTCGTTCGTGCCGACCGGTCGCGACTCGCTCAGCTCCTCGAGAACCTGATCCGCAACGCCGTCGAACACGGTTCGACGAGCCCTGACTCACAGACGCATCAGGATACCGTGGAGAACGGCTCCACGAACCCCGACTCGCAGGCTCATCGGGACACCGTGGAGAACGGCTCTGCGACCCGTTCAGACCCCAAAGGCCCGATCGGACCCGGCCGCCCGAGCGTCACGATCACCGTGGACGATCTCGCGGACGAGACCGGCGGCGGCTTCGCCGTCGAGGACGACGGTCCCGGTATTCCAGCGGACGACCGCGACCGCGTCTTCGAGAGCGGCTACTCGAGCGCCGACGGCGGGACCGGCCTCGGACTCTCGATCGTCGACCGGATCGCCGAAGCCCACGGCTGGACCGTGACCGTAACCGACGGGAACGTCGGCGGGACCCGGTTCGAACTGACCGGCGTCGAGCGGGCGGATCGGCGACGAGCCGACGGCGACGGAGAGTAATCCTTTTGCGGGTCCCCTGCACACGGTCGGGTATGAGCAGCAACTGGCCGGTCGATCCCGACGGCGAGGAGGGCAGCGAGGGGATGCGCAAGTTCGACATGCGGATCATCGCGGACAAGGTCGACGAGGCGGAGGACTTCCCGATGGATCGCGACGAGTTCGTCGCTGAGTACGGCGACTATCCGATCCGGATCAACTACGAGACGGTCGTCCCGATGAGCGAGATCTTCGAGTACGTCGAACCCGAAGAGTTCGAGACGATGGTCGACATGCACAAGGCCGTCGGCGCGGCAATGCGCGCCGGTAACTTCTGGAAGTACCACCCGCAGGGCAAAAACCCCGAGAAGAAACCCGCCTGAGGCCCGGTTCCCGAGTCGCGTCACGAATCTGGATTACGTATCACTTATACGACGGCGTTCGAAAGAATCGGTCACAGTGACTAACACGCAGGTGACGCTCGTTCAGATCGACAACTACGGGCCGTGGACCGTGACGCCGGAACCCCGACGGGAGGCCGACCTCCAGACGATGCAGTCCCGACTGTTCGCAGATATCTCTCAGTTCGTCGGCAACCGCGGTGGCTACACCTTCTTCACTCGCTTCGACAACATGATCGCCGTCACGAACGGCTGTTCGCTCGAGGACCACGCGCTCCTCCAAGAATCGGTCGGTAACCGGTATCCCGTGACGCTCAGTCTCGGCGTCGCGACCGGCACGAGCCCCGTACAGGCCCTCTCGGACGCAACCGAATGCCTGCAAGACGCCGGCAGCGCACAGGACAAGCATCGCCGCGAGTGCCTCGAGGGCCGGACCATCGCGGACGACTACCGGACTGACGACGACATCCAGATCGCACACTTCGACGTGATCGACGCGACCGGCAACTACACCGACGAACTCAACGCCTTCGACACGTTCATCGAGATCGAACAGGGGTACGCAGAACTGATGCGGCACATGCGCTACACCCACAACAGCCTCTCCTTTTTCGTCGGCGGCGACAACGTCATCGTCGTCTGTCCCAATCTCGAGCGGGCCGACTACGAGGAGGCGGCCGCTCACGTCGCCGAGGCCGTCGACGTCGAGATGCAGGTCGGCGTCGGTCGCGGGAAGAGCGCCCACGAGGCGGGCTACGATGCGAAACACGCGCTCGAGACCTGCCGGGCCGACGGGACCAGAGTCGAACTCGAGTGGGAGACGGCCTGAGACGGACCGATGATCGTCGGTTTCGGTCCGACCGGGACCTGCCCTGCGATTGCTCCGGGAACATCGGTACAGTAGCCCGGATGAATTCTGGAAGAAAGGAACTTTGTTGCCGATTTGCTTAAGCGTGATGGAGGTAGCTTTTAGCCCGTTCGTGGGATGCGTTCACACATGGAATCGGAACTGTCAGTCAGAGAAATCCTGACGAGCGACTACGTCGGTGTCAGCGAGTCCGACACCGTTCTCGATGTCGTTTCCCTCATGCGAGACGAACGGACGAGTTGTGCGCTGGTCGTCCGCGGTTCGGAGCCAGTCGGCATCGTGACCGAGTGGGACGTGCTCGGTCTCGTCGATGACGAACGCGATCCCGCCACGACGACCGTCGGCGAGGCGATGACGACTCCAGTCATCACGGTCGGTCCCGACCGGTCGCTCACCGACGTCGCCACCACGATGGCTCGACAGAACATTCGCAACGTCATCGTCGACGACGACGACGGGATCGTCGGCCTGGTCACCCAGCGCGACGTCATCGCCGCTGCGAGTTCGTTCCAGGCGACGATGACCCCCACCCGCTCGAGCGAGCCGCCGGTCGATCGGGATCGCGAGCTCGCGGATCCCGTGGCCGCCCGTGCGAGCGGGGCGGGCAACGGCGGAGCGCTCCCCAACGGCGGCGACGAGTACACCACCCAGGGCGTCTGCGAGGCCTGCGGCTCGCTCGCGGACGCGCTGTGGGACGCCAACGGCCAACTCGTCTGTACGGACTGTCGGTCGGTGTGACCGGCCTCCGGCCGGACGGCGGCGTGATCCGTGTCACCGGTCGCCGAGCCCTATCTCTCCGATAGAAAGACCTTTCGGGGGCCGCGGTGCACGGATCGATAATGATCGCGACCCTCGACGATCTTGACGTCGAAGGGACTACCGTCGGTGTTCGCGTCGACGTCAATAGTCCGATCGGCGATGATGGCACGCTCGCGGACGACGCCCGACTGCGCGCTCACGTCAACACGCTCTCGGAACTCTTAGAGCGCAACGGTCGGGTCGCCGTCCTCGCCCATCAGGGTCGGCCCGGCAGCGACGATTTCGTCACCCTCGAATCCCACGCCGACCGCCTCTCGGAACTGCTCGGCCACCCCGTCGACTACGTGGACGCGACCTTCACCGCCGCCGCCCGCGAGGCCGTTAGGGACCTCTCGAACGGCGACTGCCTCGTCCTCGAGAACACCCGCTTTTACAGCGAGGAGTACATGGAGTTCGAGCCCGAACGGGCCGCCCGGACGCATCTCGTCGACGGACTCGAGTCGGTGCTGGACGCCTACGTCAACGACGCCTTCGCCGCGGCCCACCGCTCACAGCCCTCGCTGGTCGGCCTGCCGACCGTCCTCCCCAGCTACGCCGGCCGCGTGATGGAATCCGAACTCGACGTGCTAGGCTCCATCGAAGAGACGCCCGAGCCCCGCGCCTACGTCCTCGGCGGCGCGAAGGTGCCCGATTCGATCGACGTCGCCTGGTCCGTCCTCGAGAAGGGGCTGGCCGATCACGTCCTCACCGCGGGCGTCGTTGGCAACGTCTTTCTCATCGCGGACGGCGTCGATCTCGGCGACGCCAGTTCCGACTTCATCTACGATCAGGGCTACTGGGACGAGATCGACCGTGCCGCCGATCTGCTCGACGCGTACGGCGACCGGATCGCACTGCCCCGCGACGTTGCCGTCGGCCGGAACGACGAGCGCCACGAACTCGGCGTCAATGCCCTCCCGCCCGGTGACGGCGAGTCCGCAATGGACATCGGCGAGTCGACGCTGGATTACTACCGGCGAATCCTCGCGGACGCGGAAACGGTGATCCTCAACGGTCCCGCCGGCGTCTTCGAAGACGAGCGCTTCCAGACGGGGACCCGACAGCTCTACGACGCCGCGACGGACAGTCCGATGAGCATCGTCGGGGGCGGCGACACCGCCTCCGCACTACGCAAACTCGGCGTCAGCGGGTTCTCCCACGTCAGCACCGGCGGCGGTGCCGCGTTGCGGATGCTCACCGCCGAATCACTCCCCGCCGTCACGGCACTCGAGAATGCCCCCGAACGACCCGCAGCCGACGATTGAACCCGCCTCCCGGGACGACCTCGAGACGCTCACGGACCTGTGGGTCCGACTCGCCCGCGATCAGCGCCGGTACGAGTCGGCCGTCCGCGCCGACGCGAACCGCGAGACGATGCGCGAGACGCTCGGGGCCTATCAGGTCGCCGACGGGCTGCTCGTTGCCCGCCTCGAGGGCGACATCGTCGGCTTCGCGTCGGTCTCGATCGAACGCGGCACCCTCGAACTCGACAGCACCCGCGGCATGCTCTCGAATATCTACGTCGAACCGGCCGTCCGCGGTCGCGGGATCGGTACCGCGTTGCTCGAGGCGGCCGAGGAGTCGGTCGCAGAGCGGGGCGCAGACGAACTGTTACTCGAGGTGATGGCGGACAACGAGGCCGCTCGCCGCTTTTACCGTCGCCAGGGGTACGACGAGTTTCGGGTCACGATGTCGCGCTCGCTCGAGGACCGGAAGGAAAACGATACACATTCAAAGGAGGACGGCTAACCGACGACCTGTGCCAGGGGAGCATGGGCGGTTCATGCACTCGACTTGTAATCGAGACTCCCGGGGTTCAAATCCCTGCCCTGGCTTTTCTCCTCGCGAACGGACGTGAGCGTCGGCAGCTGAAGTGGGAGTTCGAGTAGCCCGCGAACGAGCGCAGCAGGGACGGAGGCGTGGGTCAAATTCCACCCTCGGCCGTTTCTCGCGACGGATCTGCGCAAGTGAAAAGCCGGCTGTTATTTGAACGACGCGACAGGTACCGTCTCGCTGCTTCATTTTCGCGGATTAGTCTCGCCTTTGTTGGACGAACTGACCGACAGATCGGGGAAGACGCTTCCCGCTAGATCGAATGTGCCCGGATTGATATGTGGCCATACAGGTTAATGTACTCTCGGAGAAATTCGAGGATGTGAAAAACAGGTATATCGCGATATTCGCGGTTGAAGGCGCTGGAGTCGGGGTCCTCTTCTATTTACTCCTTCGGCATACGATTAGAAACATCATCGATGTCTCTCAATTGATACCACAGTTTCCATATGTCGGGATCGTTGCGAATATAATCGGACTCGGTCTCGTTCTCCCGCTCGTCGTGTACGTGACTATCATGGCAGTAAAGCGTCTGAGTTTGCACAAGGTGTAGTGTTACGAGCGATGGATTCGATCGAACAGTCGAATCGTTGTACACCGCTTCTCACAGATCGCCGCCGGTGAGTAACGGCAACCGCCCCGTCAAGCGGTCACGGCTTCATACCGGAGTTCAATCCGAAAGCACTCGGTTCGCTGTTCCTGAGCGCAGGGAATTGGCACGTACTCCAGTAACGTCGTTCGATACCCGACGCTACGCGGTCACCAAGCGATGGCACTTAGCCGCTCGAGACAGAATCCGACGGCTGACCGCTATGATATCGTCGCATAACGAGCGCGCGCTCACTCGAATACACGTACACGTTGCATTCCCTACTCGGTGTCGGGTCCCTTGGCGACCCGGGCCTCGCTCGTCACGGCGTCGACGTGGACGTGGACTGGTCCCGCGTCGGTCTCGAGGGGCACGATCCAGGAGGCGCTGGTCCGGTGTGGATCATCCGAGACGCGGATCCCGTCGTACCCCTCCTGATCGGCGGTCTTTCGGGCGATCTCTGCGGCTTCGTCGGCGTCTTCGATCCGAATCTCGTCGTTCAGGCGGACGGTGACGACCGGGATGTCGGCCATTCGGACGATGCGTTCGGTGACGCTGCCGACGAGCACCCGATCGAGTCCGGTCCGGCCCTGCGTTCCCATGACGATCATGTCGATCCCGTGGTCGTCAGCGTACGCGAGGATCGCCTCGTGGGGGACACCCTGTTCGACCGCCGTCTCGACGTCGACGCCCTCCCGCGTCGCTTCGGCCTCGATCCGCTCGACCGCCCGCTCCGCGGCGGGGATCGCTTCGTCGGTCTGGAGCGTCCCCAGCGGCCCTTCGGGGACGACCGACAGCGCGTGAATCGTCGCGTCGAATCGCTCTGCGATCGCCAGTCCGTGCGTGAGCGACCGACGAGTTCCGTCGCTCCCGTCCGTCGGAACGAGGATGTCCTGGTACATCGATACCGCGAGGCTAGGCAACGCGGCCGTAAATACCCTCGAGTCCGTCCCCGTTCCTCACAGTAGCGTTCTCGTGACGACGGAGAGTCAACGCAACGACACTATTATATATTCGCACAGAGAAGTCGGAAATATGTTCGACGGATTTCGACGCGGGCTGGCGGGTATCGACGCCAGCATCGACGTGTTTCGAAACCGCCCCCGACTCGCGATTCTTCCGCTGTTGAGTCTCGCGGTCGTCGGAAGTGCGTACGCGGTCGGCGGTGTCGCATTACTCCACTACGGACTCGTCGATTCGGTGTTCACGAACCGGCTCGTCAAGTACGGCGTCATCTTCGTTGGCCTCGCCGTCTCCTCGAGCGTCGGCATCTTCTTCAACGCCGCGATAGTCCACTGTGCGACCCGACAGTTCGCCGGCGAGGAGCCGACCGTCCGCGACGGGTTGGCCGCCGCGTGGGCGGTCCGCGGTCGGATCGCGAAGTGGGGGCTGCTGTCCGCGACCGTCGGCACCCTCCTCTCCATCTTGAACGACAACGTTCCCGGTGTCGGGACGCTCACCCGGTCGATCCTCGATCTGGCGTGGGGGCTTCTGACGTTTTTCGCCGTCCCGGTGATCGTCACTGACCGGACCGATACGCTCCGGTCGGATCTGCGACGGAGCGGGGACACCTTCGCTCGAACGTGGGGCGAGAGCGTGACCGTGACGTTCGGGATCGGGCTGGCGCTACTTCCGGTCGCGCTCGCCGGTATCTGCCTCCTCGCCGCCGCGTACCTGTCTGCGACGGGCATTGCCGCGTACGTTATGGGAACGGTCGGCGGCCTGCTGCTCGTCGCGACGATCGTCGTCACGCAGGTCCTCGGCATGATCGTTCGCGCCGCCCTCTACCAGTATGCGACCACCGGCGAACCGGTCGGTCCACTCGAGGCCCTCTCGCCGGACGATATCTTCTCGGAGTGACTGGCGATGCCTCGTCAAGCCGTGTATGAGTGACCGCCGGGGTCTCCTTCGTTCCATCCCTTGACACGGAGATTCCGTATGAAGGATACCGAATATGAGGTGTACGGACGTCTGCGGCCTCGAGTCGCCCGTCGTTCGACTCATCATCGTTCTCGAACGATTCGTGTCACAATGTAACACTCGTCAATGGCGTTATTCTTGGAAAGAGATACCGCCGCTGTCCCCGAACGATGTAAATCTTTTTTACGATACACGGAAACGCATTGCACGGACTATGACAAATCTTGTCACTAATGTTGCGGATGCCGTCGAGGAACACGGCGAGAACACCGCGATCGGGTTTCAGGGGTCCGAGACGAGCTACGAGGAGTTCTGGGGGCAAACGGGTGCGTTTGCGACAGCACTCGAGGAGCGCGGCATCGGCGAGGACGACCGCATCGCGCTCTATCTCCCCAACCTGCCGCAGTTCGTGATCTCGTTCCACGGGACGCTTCGGGCCGGCGGGGTCGTCGTTCCGATGAACCCGCAGTACAAGACCCGCGAGATCGGCCACCTGCTCGAGGACAGCGAGGCCAAGGTGGTCGTCGCACTGGCCGACCTCGTCCCCTTCGTCGACGAGGTCCGGGACGACACGAGCGTCGAACACGTCGTCAGCGTCGGCGGCGACGCCGAAGGTGCGACCGCGTTCGGGGACTTCCTCGAGCCGGGTGATCCCGGAATCGCCGACCGTGACGACGACGACGACGCGGTCCAGCCCTACACGTCCGGGACGACCGGCCAGCCGAAGGGCGTCCAGCTCACCCACAACAATCTCGCGTCGAACGCGAACGCCGCCGCGGAGCTGATCCCCGACGGGATCCGTCCCGACGACAAGGGGCTTGGCGTCCTCCCGCTGTTCCACATCTACGGGATGACCGTCACGATGAACGCGGCGCTGTTCAACGGCGGCGCCTACTACCCGATGGCCTCGTGGGACGCACAGGAGGCCATCTCGCTGATCGAGGACGAGGAACTGACGATCATGCACGGGGTGCCGGCGATGTACAACGACGTCATCAATCAGCCCGACGCCGAGGAGTTCGACATGTCGTCGCTGCGGCTCTGCGGCGTCGGCGGCTCCGGCATTCCGGTTGAGGTCCTCCGACAGTTCGAGGAGCTCTACGAGCCGAAGATCTACGAGGGGTACGGCCTGACCGAGACCAGCCCGATCACCCACTTCAACAGCCCGATCGAGGGCCGGCGAGTCGGCAGCATCGGGAAGACCGTCCCCGGCGTCGACTCGAAGGTCGTCGATAGCGCGGAACGAAGTTCCGCTGACCATTCGGGCGGCGACGAGCCGCCCGAAGACGACGACTTCGGCGAGGTCGACCCGGTCGAGGAGGGACCGGTCGACGAGGAGGAGGCCGACCTCCACGAGATCACCGGCGAGATTGTCGTCGCCGGCCCGAACGTGATGAAGGGCTACTACGGCCTGCCCGACGCGAACGAGGAGGCGTTCACCGAGGAGGGTGGCCGGCGCTGGTTCCACACCGGCGACATCGGCTACCACGACGAGGATGGCTTCTTCTACGTCGTCGATCGCGAGAAACATATGATCGTCACCGGAGGCTACAACGTCTACCCGCGCGAGGTCGAGGAACTCCTCTTCGAACACCCCGACGTGGCCGACGCGGCCGTCGCGGGGATTCCGGACGAGCGCCGCGGCGAGACGATCAAGGCTTTCATCGTTCGCACGCCCGACGCCGACGTCACGGAAGACGAGATCAAGGAGTACTGCCTGACCAATCTCGCGGAGTACAAACACCCCCGAGAGGTCGAGTTCGTTCAGGAACTGCCGCGGACGACCACGGGCAAAGTCCAGAAGTTCAAACTCCGTGAGCAGGACGGCGACGAGGAGGTGACCGAATAATGGCGCTCGGCGACGCGGTCCTTCTCGATATCGAAGACGACGGCCCCGCGACGATCACGCTGAACCAGCCCGACCGCCGAAACGCCTTCTCGGCAGAGATCCACGACGGGTTCGTCGCGGCCTTCGAGGAGATCGAGGGCAGTGACGCCCGCTGTGTAGTTATCGAAGGCGCTGGCGGTGCGTTCTCGGCCGGGGGCGACGTCGAGCGGATGGTCGACGCCCTCGAGGAAGACATCCCTGCCGACGATCGTGCACGCAGCCTCGAGCAGCGAACGAAAGAGATGATGACCGCGCTGGTCGACTGTCCGATCCCGACAATCGCGGTGATCGACGGCCCCGCAGTCGGTGCCGGCGCGAACCTCGCCATCGGCTGTGACGTGCAACTGGCCAGTGACCGCTCGGTGTTCGGCTTCGTCTTCCGACAGGTCGGGCTGAGCGTCGACGCCGGCACCTCCTACCTGCTCCCGCGGATCGTCGGCGAAAACGTTGCAAAGGAACTCGTCCTCACGGGCGACATCTTCGGCGCGGATCGCGCGGCCGACCTCGGCCTGGTCAACCACGTCTACGCCGCCGACGAGTTTGATGACCAGGTCGACGAGTTCGTCGAGAAGATCGTCTCCGGCCCGCCGATCGCGCTGCGACACGCCAATCGACTTGTCGGCGAAGGCCTCGAGAAATCGCTCGAACAGGCCCTGACCGACGAGGCGGTCGCACAGGGGATCGTCTTCGAGACGGACGATCACGCGGAAGGCGTGAACGCCTTCCTCGATGATCGCGAGCCCGAGTACGACGGGCAGTAGCATCGGTCACCGGGTTCGATACCGTTCTCTTTCTTCGGAGTTGCGGCCGTTGGCAGGACACTTCTCACACGGATCCACTCAGAACCCGCTGTACCGTTCACACGTTTACTGATACACGTATTCACCGAACCGCCAAACCGCGACAAAATCAGTGGCCGCTGACCGAAACCGACTGCGGAGTCACTGAGAGCTGCCGTGGAGTTCCATTAGCGTCGACACCCGCGCGTTCTCCTTCAGTCGGAGCCCGCCGTCGGCCACCGACAGCGGCAGCAATGGCAGGTGGTCTCGGACGTGCATCGAGGGATGGGAGCCCCCTCGAGCCAACAGCTCGTTGCGCGCCTGGAGCTGTGCTGCTCCCTCCAGCCCCGTCAGAAACTCGTTGTGCTGGATCACGTACTGGCCGCCCTCGAGGTGCCACCAGCCGTACTCGTCGTGGGGGCTCTCCTGTTCGGTCGGCACCGGCTCGAGGTCGGCCTCCGCGAGTTCGTCGCCGCCGAAGTCGATGCGACCGGGAGCGGCGACCTCGTAGATCGCACCGACGGTCAGGTCGATCCCGTGTTCGTGAACCTGTACCGGCTCGTACACCAGATTGTCGACGGAGTCAGCAAGGGGGTGTTCGGCGGACATATCGGGTTGGTAGACGGTCTCGAGTCCAAAAAGAGTATCCTCGCCGGTGGCTCGCGTTTCAGACAGCGATGGCCGACACCGTCGGCTGACGGGATCGACACTCTCGTCCACCCGCGGAATGGACAGCGGGGGAAAAACGACCGCTACGAACGGGTAACCGATCTCTACGAACGAGTCCTCGAGCGATTCGACGAACATCCCGATCGCGTCTCGTTCCCCGTGAGTCGGAACCGGTAGGTATCCGTCGGGTGCGGAACGCGGATGACGGGACGAGTGGGACGGAACGACCGCGTCCGGCTCCCCGAACCCTATAGGCTGGCGATCGTATTCTCGCGTATGACCGATGTCCTCACGGACGAGATCGGCCGCTTCGTTCGCGCCGTCGGCCCGGATCCCGACGAAACCCTGATCGAGATGGACGAGTACGCCGCCGCCGAGGGGTTCCCCCACGTCGGCCCTGCGGTCGGCGCGTTCCTCCGGTTCGTCGCCCGACTGAGCGACGCCGAGCGCGTCTTCGAGTTCGGATCGGGCTACGGCTACTCCGCCTACTGGGTCGCCGACGCCCTTCCCGCGGACGGCGAGATCGTCCTCACCGAGGTCGACGAGGACGAACTCGAACTCGCCCGCGAGTACTTGGCTGCGGGCGGCTACGACGGAATCGCGCGCTACGAACTCGGCGACGCGATGGAAACGATCGATCGCGCCGACGGCCCCTTCGACATTGTCCTGATCGACCACCAGAAAGACCGGTACGCGGACGCGTTTGAGGCCGTCCGCTCGAAGGTTCCGGTCGGCGGCGTCGTTGTCGCTGACAACGCGATCACAGCGAGCGTCCTCGACTTCGAAGACTTGCTCGAGTGGGCCGAGGGCGGCGTTCCCGTCGACTGTACCGAACACACGCAGGGGGTCATCGACTACCTCGAGACGGTTCGTGCCGATCCGACCTTCGAGACGGTCGTCGTCCCGCTGGGAGAAGGAATTGCCGTCAGCTATCGAGTCGAGTAATCTGACGCGTCGCCGTCGAACATTTGGTCGTCGGGTTCCGCTGCTGGAGCCGGGGAGCCGTACTCGCGGAAGCCAAGGAAAATCGTCGACGCAGCGGCGGCGAGCAGCGTCGCCCACGTGACCGCGGTGAGCGCGACGACCGTCGCCTCAGCGGGGCCCGGTGCGACGGAGCCGATCGACTCGAGGCCGACGGCGTGAGCGCCGGCAACCCCGAGAAACGAGACCCACAGCGCCAGTGCGGTGACGGCGAGCGTCTGTCGGGAGACGGACTGGGCGTAGCGAGCGACGCAGTAGACGCCGACGACGGCAAGCCCGGTCGCTCCGAGCAGTAGTCCGAGCCCGTCGATAGCAGCGGCGGTCGCGACGCCGGCGACAGCAAAACAGGCGAGCGAGGCGGCAAGCAGAGATCCATCCGAACCGCGTATTGTCGGAATCACGTCGTGCACCGCTTTGCCGGGTCGAGTAGGTGCTCGAATATATAGCTGTTGACTGACTGCAGTCGACTCGAATCGATCGCTTGAATCGGTGTTACGGCGATAGTAGCCACTGAAACGAACCACATGCTGATCGCAACGCCGTTATGCGATCAGGTGTGCACTGGCGTTCAGTGACTACTATATTCCGACGCCGGCGGCGACGGTTCGGTCTCGTCGACGGCGGGCAGGGTAAGCGAGAACGTCGACCCTTCGCCGGGCTCGGAATCGACGCGAATCTCGCCGCCGTGGCGCTCCACGATCCGGTGACAGAGCGCGAGGCCGATCCCGGTTCCCTCGTGTTCCTCGTGACTATGGAGGCGCTGGAACACCTGAAAGATCCGATCCTGGGCCGACGGATCGATGCCGATGCCCTCGTCGCGGACCGAAATCTCCCACTCCCTGCCGCTCCGTTCGGCGCTAACGTGGATCCGCGGGGGCTCGTCCCCACTGTACTCGATCGCGTTCGTCAGGAGGTTCTGGAACACCTGTCGGAGCTGGCTCGCATCGCCCGCGACGACGGGAAGCGGCTCCGCCGTGATCTCGGCGTCTCGCTCCTCGATCCTGACCGTCAGATCCTCGCGGACGTCGGCGAGAACGTCGGCGAGATCGACCGGCTCGAGGGGATCGCCCTGCGACTCGACGCGGGAGTACTCCAGGAGGCCGTCGATCATCGCCGCCATCCGCTCGGCACCGTCGACCGCGTACTCGATGAACTCCTCGCCGTCCGCGTCGAGTTCGTCGCCGTAGCGGTGTTCGATCAATTGGAGGTAACTCGTGACCATCCGCAGCGGTTCCTGGAGGTCGTGGGAGGCGGCGTAGGCGAACTGCTCGAGTCGCTCGTTCGACTCCTCGAGTTTGCGCCGGTACTCCGTTCGCTCGGTAATGTCCTGGACGACGAGCATACCGCTTGCGACCTCGCCGCCGGTCTGAACCGGCAGCGTCGTCGCGCGCAGAGTTCGACCGCGATAGGTCACCTCGAAGGAGCGTTCGTCGCCGTCGAGAGCGGCCCGAAAGTGGGGCTCGATCTCCGTCACTAGCTCGTCGGGATACCGCTCGTAGATCGTCTGCTCGAGTTCGGCCACTCGATCGGTATCGAGGTCGTCGAGGAGCTGTCCGCCCGCGGCCGTGTACCGTAGCTCCTCGTTAAACAGGGCGACGACGCCGTTCGGGAAGTTCTCTGCGAGTGTACGGTAGCGCTGCTCGCTCTCCTCGAGCCTGCGCTGGCGTTCCTTCCGTTCGGTGATGTCCCGGACGACACCGATCCGTTCGGACCCGGACTCGTCGGTGGTGATCGACGTGACCGTCGCTTCGACCGGCCGTCGCTCGCCGGACTCGGTCTCGAGATCCGTCTCGACGGTCGGCATGTCGCTCTCGTCTTCCGCGACCTGCCGGGCGTGGTCCATCACCTGTTCGTCGACGACGAGCGAGGCGTGGCTTCCGATCAACTCGTCGCGATCGTAGCCGGTGAGCGCCACGTACGCGTCGTTGACCATGGTGAATCGGCCGTCCCCGTCAAGGACGTAGATCCCGTCCTCGACGGTTTCGATGATCCGTTCGTACTGCTCGAGTTGGCGCTCGCGACGTTTCCGATCGGTAACGTCTCGGAAGTATACCGATAGCCCCGTCTCGGAGGGATACGCCTGAATCTCCATCCAGATGTCGAGCGAGCCGGAGTAGCGCTCCCACGAGACCGGTCGCTGAGACTCCATCGCCTCGCGATACCGGTCGCCGAGATCGGATGTCGTCGCGCTGGGAAACACCTCCCAGATGGTCTCACCGAGAAGCTCCGCCTCCGTGTGGCCCAGCAGTTCCGCGGCGCGATCGTTGACGTGGGTAAACCGCCACTCGTCGTCGAGCGCGTAGAACGCGTCCGAGACGCGTCCGAGGATCTCGCTCAGTTCGGTCTCGAGTTCGTGCTTGCGGCGCTCGAGGCGGCGTTCCTGTTCTTTGAGCGTCGTGATGTCTTCGCCGGCGGAGATGACTCGCTCGAGCGAGCCGTCCGGCCCGAAGACGGGAACGGCCGTGATGGAGAACCACGTTCGGTCACCGGTCGGGTCCTTGACGACGAACTCCTCGTCACGTACCGACTGGCCGGTCGCTCTGACGCGCGCCGAGGGACCGGTCTCGGGATCGATCGGCTCGCCGTCCGCATCGAAGACGTCCAGCGCGGCGAGCAACTCGGTCTCGCCGAGGGGATCGCGGTCGCCGAGTCCCAGTTCGGTCTGCGCGTGACGGTTCGCCAGCACCGTCTCGCCGTCGGCGTCTTCGACCGAGATCGCGACCGGTGCGGTCTGGAGGAGCGTTTCGGTCTGGTTCCGCTCACGTTCGAGCGTCCGTTCGCGGCCGATCCGGTCGAAGGTCGCCTCGAGACTCGAGGCGACGATGTTCGCGAGCGAGAGATCGGCCTCATCGAACGCGGTCCGCTCCTCGGAGCCGATGATGACGACGCCGTGGGTCCCGAGGGGAAGGCAGATCTCGCTTTGGATCGGCGTCTCCGGATTGTAGACGTTCGACTCCGTCGTCACGTCATCGTAGATCGCCGGCTCGCCGGTATCGTAGACGTGCCAGGCGATCCCCTCACCGGCCGCGAACGTGGGAATTTCCTCAAACAGGGACGCTGCCGGCTGGGACCAGGCGACGGGCTCGAGCGTCGCTCGCTCCGGTTCATACAGGAAGACGCCGTTGATCTCGAGGTCGAGGATGTCGAACAGGTGCTGACAGGCCTGCTCGGCGACTGCTTCGCGCGTCCCGGTCTCGAGCCACTCGCGAACGGCCTCGTTCAGCCGGCGAAGCTGGTAGGTGCGTCGGTGCTGTTCGGTGACGTCGTAGTAGAGTTCGACGCGTCCGCCCGCGTACGGGCCGGATTCGATCGGTTTACTTCGGTGCTCGAGCCAGCGTTCCTCCCGGTCCTCGCTCGGCGTCACGTGACAGTCGAATCGTTCGGTGTCGCTGTTGTCATCGTAGGTCGCACTGAGCGTCTCGACGAATCGATCCGGATCGCTGACCCGCTCGGCGATGATCTCATCTAATAGCTCGCGTTTGTCCCGGTCGACCACCGCCGTCGAGTCGAGGCCGAAGTATCGCTCGATCGCGTCGTTGACCCACGCGACGTCGAACGATTCGTCGAGGACGAAAACGCCCACGTCGGCCCCCTCGAGCACTGCAGTAATCGATTCGAACGAGCGAAACGAGCCGGACTCGGACGCCGCGGCCGGCTCAACCGGCCGGTCTGCGCTCTCGCCCGTCTCCAATTCCGCGGGCGACGCGCCCTCGAACGGTCGCGACTCGAGGTCGCGAACGACGCCGACCGTCCCCCGCCGGCCGTTGTCGGCAGGCACCGTCCCGAGGCGTAGTTCGCAGGGAATTTCGGTGCCAGCGGCCGTCCGGATTACTCCCTCGGTCGAGGTGACGCCGCCCTCGTCATCGCTCGCTGTCCCGTCCCTTCCTTCGTCCCCGTCGGTACCTGCGTTCCTATCGCTATCCGCGTCCCCATCGCCATCCGAACCCGGATCGCTATCCGCGTCCCCATCGCCACCCGAACCGTTCTCATCGCCCCCGAATGCGTCGGTTCCGAATCCGCTAACGAGTTGCGAGATGTGCTCGCCGCGGATCACCTCGCGGTCGTAACCGGTCAGCTCGAGGAGGGTATCGTCGATTGCGATGATCCGATCGTCGGCGTCAAGCTGGAAGACTCCCTCCGCGACCGTGTCGACGAGCGTTCGGTACCACTGGAACCCTGACAGATCTCCACCATCGCTCCAGGGCGCGAAATCCGCCGGTTCCACCCGTTCAGTCATTGGACGAATGATGCCGTTCGAACGGATAAGTCCAGCGCCGCCGGTCTCGACTGTACGCCGGTTTCAGCGCCCCGTCATCGCGGTCGGCGGACGGACGCAAGGACAGGCCGCTCGTCGAGAGCCGTTACTCCTCGCCGCCGTCGGCGAGGACGCGCTCCTCCGGCGTGGGCCGTCCCGGATGGATACCGTACCGGGCGAAGCCGTACAGCACCGTCACCGACACCGCACAGCAGACCGTCGCGCCGGCGACCGACTCGAGGACGAGGCTGGCGACCGGACTGGCGAACGCGTCGCCAACGGCGGCCGCCGACTCGCTGGCGGGAGCGGTCGCCAGCGCGTAGGGAAGAAACGTCGCGAACGCGAGCAGCCACCATCGCTTCGCCGTGTGGCGGAGCTGTGTCGTGCTGTACTCCTGGGTCGTCCTGGTGACGCCGGCGACGCCGAGTGCGATCAAGAGGAGCGCGGGAATCGTTCGGAGGGGGGAATCAAAGCCGGTATTACCCGCGACGCCGAGGGCGACGATCGCGACGGAGCCGGCGAGGAAGAGAATCGAGCGGCTGCGGCCTGTTCGAGGCATTCTGTCCTGCGGTAGTCGCGGATTGTACAAAACTCTCGCGAAGCGACGATCCCCTCGATAGAGTGACAGTCTCGCCGTCCGACCGTCTCTCACAACAAAGGACGTATTACCGATGCCCGCAACTCGAACGTGAGAACGAATGAGGGAACGCGATGGCGCCGACGCCGGGACACTCCTCCGCCGGTACTCGTCGGCCGCGGCCAAAAGACTCACCAACGTCGTCTCGGGGTTGCCCGGCACCGGAACTGCAGGGCGTCTCGGGCGACTCTGGCAGCGCCACGTCCGGGAGCGTCCCGACCAGTATCGGGCGTCGATCACCTTTCCGACCGCCCCGGACCGCCCGTCGGTCGGCGAGGTCCACGGCTGGATCGAGGATCTCGAGTACGCGTTCGAGGGCCGCCTCGACGTCTACGCCCGGCGCGGGAGCGTCGCGGTCGAGACGGACAGGGTCTCGGCCGAACTGTTCGACGAGGCCGAGTTCGACGCGATCTGTGAGCGCATCGAGGACGGGTACAGCGGTTCGCACTCGATCGCCCATCTGAAAAAGTGGCGACGACACGACGATGGACTCGTCAGAGCCCACGTGATCGTCCCGGTCAAGCCGCTGTTTCCGCCCGACGAGGCCGACGATCCGACGGCTCGAGCCGCGACCGAAATCGAAGCCGACTGATCGGTGAGTCGCGACCGATCGGAATCGGCTGCGCGCGGGTACTGTGCCGACTGCGCGAGTGCTGTGCCGACAGCGTCGACTGCGATTGATACCGTGCCGACAGCGTCGACTGCGATTGATACCGTGCCGACAGCGTCGATCGCGAGCGTGACTGCGCGATTCGACGCGTGCGATCAGTCGTCGTCGTCGCTCGGCCCGGGACCGGGCTCGGATCCAGGTTCGCGGTCGGTGCTCGGACTGCTTCCGGCCCGCTCGCTGCTTCGGGATCGGCTCCCGCTGGACTCGTCCTCGCTCGGGGTGACGCTGCTCGTTCGGCTCATCCAGCCACTGATGTTCTCGGCGACGTAGTCCTTGCCGCCCCAGCCGAACGCGATGCCGGCACCGATGGCGACCGCCGCGCCGAGACCCCACGCGAGCGCTCGGGCGAACACGTAGAGAATGCCGACGTCGATCCCCATCGTGTCGAGACCGATGACGACCGCCGTGAAGTAGAGGAACATCCGCGCGCCGGTCGCGAACCACGTGGTGTAGGCTGTCTGGGTCGCCGCGCGAGTTCGTTCGATCGCGTCACCGATGAAGTCCGCGACGACGAACCCGATGGTGATGACGAGCAGCCCCGCGATGAACGCCGGCAGGTACGAGACCGCCGTCGAGATCCACTCCGACAGCAACGGGATCGCCAGCGCGTTCGCGGCCGCGAGGAACGCGAGCGCGTAGACGAACCACTTCGCCAGCGAGCCGAACGCGCTCGAGACGGCCTGTTCGGTACCGCCGAGGATGCGCCCCAGCGGCGTCTCGAGGACCATCCGGTCGAGTTCGACGCCGTCGGCGATTCGTCGGACGACGCCCGCGGCCAGTCGGCCGACGATCCAACCGATGAAGAGGATCACCAGCGCGCCGACGATCCGCGGGAGGAACGTGATCAACTCCGCGATCGGGTCCTGTAGCCAGTCCGGAACCTGTGCTTGAGCGGGATACAGTGGTGCCATGTGCAGTCGTGGTTGGTGCCGCCCGCCTTTCGTAATTGAGTGCGTATTAATCAGTCACGAAACCAACCTGTTCCGATCGCTGTCGACGCGACGATTGAAGTGTCTGTTACGGCGAATTGCGCGATGACCGTACCGTGACAGTTCGTGACGGGTTCGGCTCCGGACGACAGCGTTTCCGGCCAGCGATCGCGAAATAACCCTCGAGCCGGCGGGCGATAAACGCGTTTTGTAACCGAGTTCGGAATCGGCGACGAACAGTTGTCAATCGAGTGGAAACGGCTGGAGGAACCGACCGGCCAAACCTGTCCAGTTTCACTCATAGGGGCCGGTCAGCGGTCCGTCGGACGGGACGGAGATATTGCGGCCGAACGCGGCCGATTTCGATACGATGAGTGGCTGTCGTTGCCAGCACTCTACGGATCTCGATACTCCAACTGTGGGGCGACCGAATTGGACGAACGAGCGTCTCCTAGCCGATCGGTCGAAATACTTCTTGCAATTCGACGTCGATCCGTACACCTTGACGGAACGAATCGGACAGAGAGACCGGGAGCACCCACGAACACCGCCGAACTCGGTAACCAACAATTACCGATGTCGCCGCGTCGACGCCGCTGGCGTCCCGAATTCGCGTCCCGGCCCCACCGGGTTCGGCGCTGGTACTGCGACCGGTGTCCGGACCGGGTTCGCTCGCGGATCTGCCGTCGACAACACGTTATTGGTGGCTCGCACACGAAACCTTCCCATGTACCTCGGCGACGAAGCGTGGCCCGACCTCGAGTCGTACTTCGAATCAGAATCGCTCGCACTGGTCCCGCTGGGATCGACGGAACAGCACGGGCCGCACCTGCCGGAGGCGACCGATCACCTGATCGGCGAAGCGTTCGCGCGGGCGGTCGCGGATCGGACGGGCTATCTCTGTACGCCGACGATCAATATCGGCGTCAGCGGCCACCATCGGCAGTACCACGGGACGATGTGGGTCGAGCCGCCGGCGTTCCGACAGTACATGGAGTCGCTGACGCGAAACCTCACGTCGCACGGGATCGATCGGGTGATCTACGTCAACGCCCACGGCGGGAACGTCCCCCACCTGCGCGAGGTCGGAGCACGCCTTCGGCAGGACGAAGTCGCGTACGCCATCGAGTGGATGTGGAACGACTCGATCCCGGAACTCGTCGACGACCTGTTCGAACAGAACGGCCCCCACGGCGGTCCGAAGGAGACTGCGCTGATCCAGTACCTCGAGCCGGAGCTGGTTCACGACGACCGACTCGAGGAGGCCAGAGACACCGGAATCCCGGACGTCGAAGCGGCCGAGACGGTCAAACACGGCTCGCGAACGTTCTACGACGCGGCCGACAATACGACCAACGGCGTGCTGGGCGATCAGACGGATGCGACGGCGGCGAAGGGTGAGCAACTGTTCGAGGCGGCGAGTGATCAGCTCGTCCAGCTCTGTGAATGGCTGGCGGCCCAGGAGTTCGAGGATTTGCTTCCAAGGGAACACGTTTGAGCCGGTCGGACACGGATCAACTGGAAGCAAGCACCGCTGTCCCAGTCGGTTCTCGAGGCATATCGACGGCCGCTCGTGATGATAATCCTTAATAGCTGTAGCGTCCAGTTTATTATATGGCAGTTGTCAGCGTCTCGATGCCGGACGAACTCTTAGAACGGCTCGATCAGTTCGCCGAAGAGCACGGGTACACCGGTCGGAGCGAAGTCGTCAGGGAGGCCTCGCGAAACCTGTTGGGCGAGTTCGAGGACACCCGGCTGGAAGAACGGGACCTGATGGGAATCGTCACGGTGTTGTTCGATTACGAGACGACGAGCGTCGAAGAGCGGATGATGCACCTGCGCCACGAACACGAGAGTCTCGTCGCGTCGAACTTCCACAGCCACGTCGGGAACCACTACTGCATGGAACTGTTCGTCCTCGAGGGAGAACTCGAGGATATCTCGGCGTTCGTCGGAAAAATTCGAGCGACCAAGGACGCGCTGACAGTCGACTACTCGGTCATGCCGGTCGATAGTTTCGATCCGCTCGCTCAGGGGTAGGACCGCAGAGCGAATTGAATGCCGATTCAGCGTAGACGAATCGAGACGGTGCAGACCGCACGTACCAGTACCCAACGGTCATGATAGTAGAGAGACAGGACGATCTCGGCGAATTCCGCGACCAAAGCCAGTCAACAGGATAGTTTTACTGTCGTCCTCACGTAAGGGTCCGTATGACATACCGGAAAGTCAACTACGAGGAGGTCGAGCAGGTCTCGAGTGCGATGCACGTTCTGAGCGATCCGCTCGAGACGGAGCAGGTGGGAGTCACGGTGGCTCGCTGCGATCCGGGCTGGAAGAGCAAGCCCCACGATCACACGGACAACGACCACGAGGAAATCTACGTCCTCATCGAGGGGGAGGCGACGGTCGTCGTCGACGACGAACCCGTCTCGATGGAAACCGGCGACGCGCTGTGGATCCCGCCCGCGTCGACCCGACAGATCCGCAACGGTGACAGCGAAAGCGCGTTCGTCCTCGTGAGCGCGCCCAGCATCGGGGACGACGAGGGCGACGGCGACGAATGGCTCCTGTCGGGATTCGCCGGGTGAGTCTCGAGCGGCGACGGGAGGGCCGCGACGTCCAGAACCGGAAAGAGGCAGGACGGTTTTGTGGTCCCGCGTCGTCACCGCCCGTAGGTGACCCTCGATCTACTCGAAACACCACGCAGCCGTGTCGCTTGTCGTCGCCGGGGTTCTGACCGCATTGCTCCCGTCGAATACGCTTTTCGGTCATTCGGTCCCCGCCGCGGCCGTCGTCGCCTACGGCACCGTAGTCGGCGTCTTCATCGATCTCGATCACTTTCTCATCGCTCGTCTCAAGACCGGCGACTGGGACGCCGTCCGATTCTGTCTCACCGATCCGGGTGCGGCCGTCGCTGACCAGTCGGAGATTTTCGATCCCGGTGACGTCGGCGTCCTCTCGCGTCTGTTGAGCCACGTCGTCCTGACCGGAATCGCGGTCCCGGTGATCGCCATCGCCAGTGTTCCACTCGCTATCGTCACCGGCGCCGTTCTCTACGCACACCTGCTCGCCGATCTCGTCTGGGATATCACCTTGCTCGAGGACCACGCGGACGCGGCGACGTCCGTCGACGACCTCGCACGGATGCTCGGATAGGAGCGTCGGCAGTATGATCGTATCATCTGGATTTTGACCCATTCGCTACTTTGCTCCCTAGAATCCGATGCCGACATCACCATTTGGGAATAACTGCTGTTGCATAATCATTAAGTACAGAGAGATCCAATACTCCAGTAATGTTCATGACCCGTCTTGGCTTTCCGGCCAAGATAAATTCTCGCCGCGCTCTGGGTAGCGGGTACACCCAGCGCGGAATATCTGAGTAAGAAGGGGCCCAATAGGAGAAGCCCCCTCACCCCCCTACTTAAAGGCTCCGCGTACAGATTCCCTTTTGGTTCCGTAGGAGCACTATTCCTGATGTTGTCTATCCTAACACTCCTGTTAGCCATAGTGCTTTTCGTCGGCTATACTCTAGAGGTCATAAGCGGAGAGTATGTCGTCAAAACCATTGTCAGTGGAATAAAGACTATCATCACCGGGCTTACTGTAGCAGTTGTGGTAGAATGTTACCAATCTGGTGATCAAACATAATGAGCTCACATGAGCGGTTGTCCGAGATGAATGAGGAAAGAAAAGAAATTCTCTACGAACGTATAGGTACGCCAGAACGGGGTGAGGAAACAAGCGAAGTCGGGAAGATGGAAATAGAAACGCTTGGTCAAACTCTTGAGTTGAAGTCGAGCGCACTGAACGTTGCGCGGGCTATTTACCAACGAGCGGTCCAGAATCGAACGATCGTTGAAAATTGTCGTGTAGTGGACCTTGCAGTTTGTTCAGTATATTTAGCTTGCCGGATAGAACAACTCGGATTTGATCCAGTAGCCGTTTCAAAAGAAAGTATGATTAGTCAATATACACTCAAGAAAATATTCCCACTGGTTAAGCAGGAATTGGATCTGGAAATCGGCCCTGTTGACCCTGAGAACCATGTCCAGCGCTACTGTGAGAATTTGGGGCTCTCTGAGGCAGTTGAAGAAACAGCAATCGAAATAATTGAGGCCACAAAAGATGACGTTCTCTCCGGCCGTTCTCCATCAGGATTTGCCGCTAGTGCAGTCTATGCCTCCTCTTTGCTTCAAAATGAGAAGCGGACTCAGAGACAAGTATCAAGACATACTGGTGTAAGTGCGAGAACCATCAGAGACACTTATCAGTTACAGATCCATACTATGGGAATTGCTGATAGAAATTAAATCTAATTCAATTAGAGATGCTCTCTACGTCGAAGACAGGTCCAGCTGTTATGAAAGCGCTTGCAGACACCAATTCAGAATGTAGTCCGGAAAGTAGGGATTTTCACAAAACAATTATCTAACTAATCGATCACCTGTGCTTATGGAACGTTGTAGAACACCCCACGTAGCGAGGTCGTGAGTAATAATCGTTCGGCATATAGACGCCCCGTATTTCCGGTAAACGGCTTAAAAACCGATCTAAACCATCATATCCGGTACAAAAATCCTACGCCGTCCCGAAATGAGGAAGGCATAGTGGGCTTACATTAGGTCGACCGATTTCTCGGGTTGCATTGTTCGACCGCGGCTATTTGCACCGCGCGACCGTTTCGCGGGATATGGAGTTACTCGACGACAGCATCGTGCCTGAGCACGCTCAAGGTGTCAAGGCCGAGGCCCGCGAGTTCGCGCGCGAACACATCGAACCGAACGCTCGGGAGTACTTTCAGGCCGGCGAGTACCCCGAGGAGATCCTCGAGGCCGGTCAGGAAGCCGACCTCGTGGCACAGGACATTCCGGCGGAGTGGGGCGGCCGGGGGCTCGATCTGGCGCAGTTGCTCGCGATCACGGAGGAGTTCTACCGGGCCGACGCGGGGATCGGGCTGACGCTGCAGCTGGCGAGTTTCGGCTGCGAGATCACCTACGAACACGGCACCGACGAGCAGTGCGAGGAGTACATCCGACCGGTGGCGGAAGGAGAACAGCGCTCGGGACTGGCGGTGTCGGAACCCGACACCGGCAGCGATCTCTCGGGGATGCAGACTCGAGCGGAGAAAGCGGGCGACGAGTACGTCATCAACGGCGAGAAGTATTGGATCGGCAACGGCGTCGAGGCGGACTGGGTGACGCTCTACGCCCGCACCGGAGACGACGAGGACAACCCCTACGGGAATCACTCGATGTTCATCGTCCCGACCGATACCGACGGCTACGAGGCCGAGCACATCCCCGAGAAGATGGCGATGCGCGCCTCGAAGCAGGCGCACATCGAGTTCGACGATTGCCGGGTTCCCGAAGAGAACCTGATCGGCGAGGAGGGTGACGGCTTCATGCTGCTCGCGGACTTCTTTAACCACGGTCGCGTCGCCGTCGCCGGCCACGGACTCGGCATCGCCGCGGCCGCCATCGAGGAAGCCTGGGAGTTCACACACGACCGCGAGGAGTTCGGGAAGACGATCAGCGACTTCCAGGCCGTCCAGCACGGCCTCGCCGACATGCTACTCGAGTTCGAGAGCGCTCGAACGCTCACCTGGCGCGCCTGCGAGAAGGTCACGAACGAAGACAACGCGGGGTACTGGGCCGCGATGGCGAAGACGAAGGCGACCGAGACGGCCGTCGACGTGTCCGAGCAGAGCATGCAGTTCCACGGCGGCCGCTCGATCCTCGACGAGCGACGGATCGCCCGCGTCTTCCGCGACGCCCGCATCCCAGTTATTTACGAGGGGGCGAACGAAATTCAGCGCAACCTCATTTACGGGCAGGCTCCCTGATCGACGGCTGCGGTCTCCTCAACCGCAGCGAGGAGCCGGTTCGACACTCACCCATGGCGACGCCGCTGTCACACGTCGGTCGAAAGAACAATCTCCATCGGTAACATGTGATCGGGCAGACTAACTACTGTGGTGATCGAGATGACATCTGTCCGAACTGCTCCGTTATGAGTCGACCACGCGTGCTCTGTGTGAGCGGCAATCGTTCGACACGAGCGGCCGTCACGCTGTCGTTGACTGACGCCCCGGTCGACGTCGTCATCGCCCAGCGACCCGCGGCGGCAATCGACCGACTCGAGCAGGAAGGGATTGACGCGGTCGTCATCGACGCGAGCACGGTGACGGACGTGCCGGCGCTCGTCGATACCGTCGAGTCCGAGGCCCCGAGGACGCCGACGTTCGTCTCCTGGGGAGCGAGCGACGACGGCGGTGGGGTGTTGAGCGAAGTGATCGTCCGGGCTGGGGAGATCGAACCGGGAGCGCAGCTGGCGGCCGCCATCACTGATCGACTCGACGACGACTCGAGCGCGGAACTCCCGAGAGCGGGCGACCCGAACACGGGCGATTTCACGACCGAGCCCGCGGCGTCACTCCGAGAGTTGCCCGCCGACCTCGCTGAAATCGTCGGTGCCGTTCGCCGCCGGCTGGTCGATGTGACCTCGCCGCTGGCGGTCGAACGGGTGCTCCGCGAGGAGCTGACCGGCTGCGATCGGTTCGCGTTCGCCTGGATCGGCGAGTACGACCGCGGCGAACGCGAGATCGTGCCGTGGCTATCGGATCCCAAGGCGATGGCGTGGTCGCTCCACCGAACCGTCAGTATCGGCGACGGCGAGCAGCCGCTGCTCGAGCGAGCGATTCACAGCGGAGAGATCCAGTATCGGCGGTATGGCGAAGACGATCGCGATGCCGTCCCGTTCGGCGACCGTGCGTTCGAGCGCGGCGCTCGATCGGTCGCCGTTGCACCCCTTGCGGCCGGCGGCGAGCTGTACGGAGTGACGGTCGTCTACGCGACGGAGCCGATTTCCGAACGCGAACGGAATGCGATCCAAACGATCGCCGCGACCGCATCCCACGTCCTCGAGACGATCGCCATCCGCGGCCGCCTCGATCAGCGAGAACGCGCCCTCCACCGGTACGAGCGACTCGTCGAAACGGCCGGCGACGGGATGTACGTCCTCGACGACGCGGGTCACTTCACGACCGTCAACGACGCGCTCGTCGAGATGACCGGCTACAGCCGCGAGGGGCTGCTCGGCGAACACGCGTCGATCCTCTTCGACCGCGAGGACGTCACCGCCGCGACGGCCCTCATTCGATCGCTGCTCGAGACCGAGAGTCACACCGAAACCATCGAACTGCCACTCGAGACGAAAGCCGGCGAGCGGATCCCCTGCGAGGCTCAGATCGCGGTCCTCGTTCCCGACGGCGAGTTTCTCGGCTCGGTAGGTGTCCTCCGCGACATCACGGAGCGAAAGCGAAGCGAACGGAAGCTTCGCGAACGCAACGAGCGACTCGATACGTTCGCTCGGATCGTCAGCCACGACCTCCGCAATCCACTCGGCGTCGCTCAGGGCTATCTCGAACTCTTCGAGGAGACTGGGGACGTCGAGCACGCCGAAAAGACCCGCGACGGACTCGATCGGATAGGGTCGATCATCGAGGACGTGCTGGCCATCGCCCGCGAGGGCGACTGGGCCGCAGACACCGACCCCACCGATCTCGAGTCGATCGCTCACGAAGCGTGGGACCACGTCTCGACCGCGGAGGCGACGCTGTCAGTCACGGGCACGATGACAATCGAGGCCGACCGCTCGCGACTCCTGCGGCTCCTCGAGAACTGTTTCAGGAACAGTATCGAACACGGCGACACGACCAGAACCGTTCGCGTCGGACCGCTCGAGCGAGACGGAAGAGACGAGCGTGACAGGCGAGGCGGCCGTGGCGAACGGGACGGACGTGCGCGGGGATTCTTTATCGAAGACGACGGAGAGGGGCTCCCCGAGGAACTCCGGGACGAAATCTTCGATCCGTCGGTTTCGTCGTCGACGGAGGGACTCGGAATCGGCCTCTGGATCGTCAGAGAAGTCGCTACCGGGCACGGATGGTCGGTCGTCGCGACCGAAAGCGAGGGTGGAGGGGCTCGATTCGAGTTCGAAATCGGCGTCTAGTTCTCTGACTGGAGATCTTGAAATGCGCCGACGAAATCGTCGTGGGAGGACATTCCGGAGACCGTCTCGTCGACGCGCTGCTCGAGCTCCGCGACGCGGTCGGTGAGGTCCTGATACTCCTCGTTGTTCGTGAGTTCTCGGTCGGCCTTTTCTGACTCCAGTAGCGCCTTCTTCGAGACGAGCGCGTAGTACTCCTGTATATCGGACTCGTAGTCGGAACGGTCGGCGACGTCGTCGACCATATCGACGAGTTCGTCCTTCGAGACCGGTTTGACGAGGTAGTCGTCGAACCCCATCTCGATGATGTCGAAGTCCGGATCGACCGCCGTCACCATGACTACCCGCGAATCGTATCCCTGCTCGCGAATCTGCTCGAGGACTTCGTCGCCGGAGAGACCGGGCATCCGCCGGTCGAGAAGCACGACTTCGACAGAGTCGGCCATCTTCTCGAGCGCCTCTTCACCGTCATAGGCCGTCTCGACGACCCAGTCGGTCTGTAGCCAGGCGGCAAACAGGTCCGCGAGCCGAGCCTCGTCGTCGACGACGAGCACCTCGGCACCGTCACTCATTGGGGAACCCCTCCATTCTCTTCATCGATTACAGCCACGCGTCACCAATGGTACCTCTCTGTGATAAATCTCGCGACCAGATATCAACTGTGTAACGTTACTATCGGTCAATTAGGGGAACAGATTCGGTCACTCATATTTCATGACGAACCCGACGCTCCATTCGTCGGCGGTCGCTTCATACGATCTGCTGTCCCGATGTGTTGGAGCAACCGCAGAACGGTTCGCGGTTGCTCCGGAACTGACGTATACTATAGTAGCCACTGAACGTCATTGCACACCTGATCAAACGACAGCTGTACGATCAGTATGTGAATCGGTTCAGAGGCTACTGTAGTCCGTCTCACTCCCCCTGGAAGTTCGGCTCTTCGTCTCCCATGAAGGCCATAATACCCTCCATCAGGTCGTCGGTCGCCATCAGATGACCGAACGCGGACGCCTCATACTCCAGTCCGGCTTCGGTATCGTCGCGACCGGCGAGCATCGCGCGCTTGGTGAACTTCTGGGCGATCGGCGGCCCGCCGGCGAGGTCGGTCGCCAGCTCGAGCGCGCGCGCTTCGAGCCCGTCGCTATCGACGACTTCGGTGACGAAGCCGTAGTCGGCCATCGTCTCGGCGTCGTAGCGCTCGGCGGTGAGGATGATCTCCTTCGCGCGGCCCTCGCCGATGATGTGTTTCAGTCGCTGCGTCCCGCCCCAGCCGGGGAGCAGTCCGAGGTCGAGTTCGGGCTGGCCGAACTGGGAGCGTTCGCTCGCGACGCGCAGGTCCGCACAGGTCGCCAGCTCCATCCCGCCGCCGAGACAGAAGCCGTCGATCCCCGCAATAACTGGCAGATCGCAGGCCTCGAGTTCGCCGAACGTCGACTGTCCCAGTCGCGACAGCTCCTGGCCCTCGATCGGGTCGGCACCGTCGCCGGCCATGCTCTGGACATCCGCGCCCGCGGAGAATGCCTTCTCACCTTCGCCGGTGACGAGGATCGCACGCACCTCGTCGTCGTCCTCGAGCAGGTCGATCGCCGCCGAGAGCTCCTCGAGGAGTTCGTCGCTGATGGTGTTCATCCGGTGTGGCCGGTCGAGGACGATGTGGCCGACCATGTCGCCGGGGTATTCGACGCGGATCGCCTCGAAGTCGACCGCGTCCGAATTCTCATCACTCTCGTAGAAACCGCCCTCGTCGGCGCGTTCCGCGAGATACTCCGCGGGCGCGTACCGCTCGTGGCCGGTCTGCTCGTAGGCCTCCTCGAGCGTCTCCTGGAGCTCCGCGAGGCCGTAGTCGTCGACGAGTTTGACCGGCCCGTCGGGGAAGCCGGCTCCGAGCTGGACTGCCTCGTCGATCGACTCCGGCGGAGCGACGTCGCCGCCGATCAGCTTGGCCGCCTCGTTGGCCATCGTCGCGAGGAGTCGCTTCTTGACGAACTCCGACTGCTCGTCCGTCGGGATCTGGACGCCCTCGCCGTCTTCGTAGTCGTAGAACCCCTTCCCGGACTTCTTGCCGAACTCCTCGTTCTCGACCTTCTCCGCCAGAAGCGGCGCCGGCTCGTAGGCTTCGCCCAGTACCTCGTGCATGTACTCGAGGACGTGGTAACTGACGTCGTTGCCGACCTGATCGCCGAGTTCGAAGCTGCCCATCGGCAGGCCCATGTCGAACTTCGTCGTCGAGTCGACCTCGGCGATGGTCGCCTCGTCGTTGCTGACGAGCCACGCGGCCTCGTTCATCAGCGGCACGAGAATACGGTTGACGATGAATCCGGGCGAGTCCTTGTGGACGCGAACCGGCGTCTTCCCCAGATCTTCGGCGAGGTCCTCGACGACCGAGAGCGTCTCCTCGGCGCTCTCGGCACCCGAGATCACTTCGACCAGCTGCATCCGAACCGGCGGGTTGAAAAAGTGCATGCCACAGAACCGCTCCGGTCGCTCGGTGAACTCCGCGAGGTCGGTGATCGAAAGACTCGAGGTGTTCGTCGCGAAGATCGCGTGATCGGGGGCGGCCTCCTCGAGTTCGGTGTACACGTCCTTCTTGATCTCCATCTGCTCGGGCACGGCCTCGATGACGACGTCGGCGTCGGCGACGGCGTCCGCCATGTCGACCAGCGGCGTCACTCGCTCGAGGGCGGCGTCAGATTCTTCTTCGGAGAGTTGATCGTTCTCGGCGAGCTTGCCCAGTGACCACTCGATCTGGTCGTAGCCGTTCTGGACGAACTCGTCTTTGATATCGCGCATGTTCACGTTGTAGCCCGCAATCGCGGCGACCTCCGCGATACCGTGGCCCATGTTACCCGCACCTAGAACTGCGACAGTGTTGATATCCTCCAGGTCCATGCTCACGATTCCTATTCGGACCCGTTTCAACGTTTCCCCTCGTATGATGGAAACTACACTTCCGTTTACAGACGGTTACAAAGTTCTTTATCACTGCAATGGTAACGGTTGTCTATGGAATTCGGACTCAGCGAAGAACAGGAGCAAATCCGCGACGAGGTTCGCCGATTCGCCGAAAACGAGATCGTCCCCAACGCAGAGGAGTACGACAGCGAAGAGAAGTTCCCCCACGAGATCGTCGACGAGGCCGCCGAGATGGGCCTGGTCGGCACCTCGATCCCGATGGAGTACGGCGGTGCCGGTTACTCGACCCTCGAGTCGGCGCTCATCGCCGAGGAACTGTTCTCCCACGACGCCGGGATCGCGCTGTCGATCATGGCCTGCTCGTTCGGTACCGAGGCCATCAGCGAGTTCGGGACCGAAGACCAGAAGGAGCGCTTCCTCGAGCCCGTCGCGACCGGCGAGAAGATCTCCGGCGCGGCGATTTCCGAGCCCGACACCGGGTCGGACGTCTCCTCCGTCTCGACGCGCGCCGAGAAGGACGGCGACGAGTGGGTGATCAACGGCAACAAGATGTGGATCACCAACGGCACCGTCGGCGACTTCTTCGTCGTGCTCTGTAAGACCGATCCCGACGCCGACAGCCGCTACGGCGGTTTCAGCCAGATCATCGTCGAGTCCGACCGCGACGGCTTCAGTTCGGACAAGATCACGGGTAAGCTCGGCATCCGAGCCTCCGACACCGCCGAGCTCATCTTCGACGACGTCCGCGTGCCCCAGGAAAACCTCGTCGGCGACGAGGACGCCGCCTTCCTCCAGCAGATGCAGTTCTTCGACGCCACCCGGACCGGCGTCGCCGCGCAGGGACTGGGCATCGCCAAGGGCGCGCTCGAGGCCGCCCGCGAGTACGCCCAGGACCGCGAGCAGTTCGGCCAGTCCATCTCGGAGTTCCAGGCCATCCAGCACAAACTTGCCGAGATGGCCACCGAGACCGAGGCCGCACGCAACCTGACCTACAAGGCTGCCTGGAACGTCGACCAGGGCAACGACATCACGAAGCTCGCCTCGATGGCCAAGGAGTACGCCTCCCGCGTCGCCGTCGACGTCTCCAACGAGGCCGTCCAGATCCACGGCGGGGCCGGCTATGTCAACGACTTCCCCGTCGAGCGCTTCTACCGGGACTCGAAGATCACCCAGATCTACGAGGGCACCACCGAGATCCAGAAGAACGTCATCGCGCGGGAACTGCTGGACGAATAACAACGAAATTTCACGTCACGAACTTTTACTCTGCGGGCGCGCCAGAGGCGCGCCCTCGGTAAAACTTCGATGAAAAGCACTCGCACCGACCTTTTTCCGCTCGGGTTCACTGCGTTCACCACTTGCGCAAAAATCTCGGCTAAAAAGGCCGCTCGCTCACTTCGTTCGCTCGCGGTCGGTGAGCTGGTGACTGCCTGCCCTCCCCCGGATCGCGCGACTCTCGCAGTCGCTCGAGCCGCGCTCTCGGCCGTGGGTTTCCGTTCCGTTTTGCTGCAGATAACCGCGATCACCAGCGACAGCACGACGAAGACCACGTGCATGGCCACGTGACCGATCATGGTCGCCTCGATGCTCCGTCTCCAGAACAGCCATCTGGACGCGGGGCCGCCGATCACGTTGGCGGCGACGGTCCACGCGACGACTGCAGGGAAGAGTCCGCCGTAGGTGGTTGCCGCCGTCCGTGAAGAGGGTCTCAAACGGCGGGCGCGCCGAGCGTCGGGAAACCCTTTGTCGCGTCGGCCCCTTCCTCAGGGTATGAGAGAGTTCGTCTTCGCCCTCGAGTACGAGCCCGGTTGCAACGGGGTGGCGGACGCGCTCGCGGACCACCCCGACGCCCGGGTCCGCTCGCTGTCGCTGCACGCAACCGACGACCGCCTCTGGCGAGTCGACCACGCCACCGGCACGCCGGACGCGCTCGCGGACATCGAGGACGCCTTCCTTACCAGTGACTACTACGCGGACTGTCTCGCGACCGACGACTGCGGCGCGACCCAGACCACGCAGGTGCTCGACCGCACTGACGACACGCTCGTTCTCTACTCCGACTGGGAGCGCACCCCAACCTGTGCGTCCGTCCCGCACATCGCCCGCGACCACCTCGGCGACGGCGTGCTGTTCGAGACCCGCCACGAGGGCCGTCACTACACCTGGCGGATCGTCCACTCCGGCGAGGGCGACACGGCGGCGTTCTTCGACGCCCTCGAGGCCGCGCTCGGTGACCGCGCCCGGATGGAGATGCTTCGAGCGGCGACGACGGATACCGATGCGCCGACGGGCGACGCGAACGGTGGGTCGAACGGACTCACTCCCGAACAGGAGGCCGCGCTCCGGGCCGCCGTCGAACACGGCTACTACGAGTCGCCTCGCGAGATCGATGCCGGCGACCTCGCGGACCACCTCGACATCCCGCGGTCGACGCTCACCTACCGGCTTCGCCGGGCCGAAGAACACCTGGCCAAGCAACACGTCGCGAGCGAGCAACTGGTCGACGGGCCGTCGACACCGCTCTATAGTAGCCACTGAAAGTCATTGCACACCTGATCGAACGACAGCTATACGCTCAGTGTGTGAATCGTTTCAGTGACTACTATAGCGGCCCCGCAGATTCTTGGAATATTCCAACGAAGGCTTATCGAACTGACGCGCTTACCTCTGGGTAATGACTGACGAATCGGATGCGACGAGAGGAATGGACGGGGCCGGCCAGCGACGGGAACTAACCGTCCGGCTTGCCGTCCCCGAGATGGACTGCCCATCTTGTGCGGGAAAGGTCGACAAGAGCCTCGGCCGCGTCGACGGGGTCGTCGACGCCGACCTCAATCCGACCACCGGGACGGCCACGGTCACGTACGACCCCGATCGAGCCAGCGAGGCCGACATGGCCGACGCGATCGAAGGTGCCGGCTACGAGGTCATCGGAGGGACGGACGGCGACGAAGAGTCGACCGAATCGGCCTCGAGCGCCGGCGGTGTCGACGTCGCACCGCCGTCAGAGGTCTGGACGAGCCCCCGCGCGAAGAAGACGTGGCTCGGCGCGGTGTTCGTCGCCCTCGGGCTGGGCTTCGAGTTCCTCCTGACGGGCGGGAACGTCGCGGTGGCGAGCGTCCTCGAGTATCCGCTCCACGTCGCTGATCTCCTCTTCCTCGGCGCGGTCGCCGTCAGCGGCGTCCCCGTCGTCCGGAGCGGCTACTACTCCGCGAAAAACCGGAGTCTCGACATCGACCTGCTGATGGGGACGGCGATCATCGCCGCGACGGGTATCGGCTACTTCGTCGAGGCCGCCACGCTGGCCGTCCTTTTCAGTATCGCCGAACTGCTCGAGGACTACGCGATGGACAGGGCCCGAGACTCCCTGCGCGAGCTGATGGAGCTCTCGCCGGACGAGGCCACAGTTCTGCGCGACGGCGAGGAAGTGACCGTTGACGCGGAGGACGTAGCGGTCGGCGAGATCGTCGTCGTCCGGCCAGGCGACAAGATCCCGCTCGACGGGACGGTCCGCGAGGGCGAGAGCGCGGTCGACGAATCGCCGATCACCGGCGAGAGTGTCCCCGTCGACAAGTCTGCTGGAGACGAGGTGTACGCCGGTGCTATCACCGAGGAAGGCTACCTCGAGGTCGAAGTCACCTCGACAGCGGGCGACTCGACGCTCTCACGGATCATCGAGATGGTGCAAGGCGCACAGGCCGAACAGACCGAAACGGAGCAGTTCGTCGATCGGTTCGCGGGCTACTACACGCCCGTCGTGGTCGTGCTGGCGATCCTGACCGCTGCCATCCCGCCACTCGTTATCGGCGACCCCGTCACCGCGGGCGTCGCCGGATACGAGCTCGTGTTCGCCGGCGACTGGGGGACGTGGTTCGTTCGCGGCCTCACGTTGTTGGTGATCGCCTGTCCCTGCGCATTCGTCATCTCGACGCCCGTCTCGGTGGTCTCGGGAGTCACCAGCGCAGCGAAGAACGGCGTCCTGATCAAGGGCGGCAACCACCTCGAGGCGATGGGCGAGGTCAACGCCGTCGCCGTCGACAAGACGGGCACACTCACGAAAGGCGAACTCGCCGTCACCGACGTCATCCCGGTCGGCGACGCCGACGAGGCGACGCTCCTCCGTCACGCCGCCGGACTGGAGCGACGCAGCGAGCATCCCATCGCCGCGGCGATCCTCGCCCGCGCCGACGAGTCGGGCGCGACTGAGTTTCCCGAACCGACGGGGTTCGAGAGTCTGACCGGCAGGGGTATCCGCGGGGAGATCAGCGGCGAGACGTACTACGCGGGCAAGCCGGCGCTGTTCGAGGAGTTGGGGTTCGATCTCTCGCGGGCCCGTGCCGACGGCACGTCGGACCCGCGGACTGACGGTGGCGTCGCCTCCGAGGGAACGCTCGAGGCCGACGACGGGGCCTTCGCCACGGACACGCTCGCCGCGCTCGAGCGGGAAGGCAAGACGGTCGTCCTCGTCGGAACGGAGACCGAACTGCTCGGTGCGGTCGCGATCGCCGACGAGGTCCGACCGGCCTCCAAGCGGGCGGTCGAGCGGCTCCACGACCTCGGCGTAGAGCACGTCGTGATGCTGACCGGCGATAACGAGGGGACGGCGCGGGCGATCGCCGAGCAGGTCGGCGTCGACGAGTACCACGCCGAACTTCTGCCCGACGAGAAGGTCGCGGCCGTGGCGGACATCCAGGAACAGTATGGCGACGTGGCGATGGTCGGCGACGGCATCAACGACGCGCCCGCGCTCGCAACCGCCGAGGTCGGCATCGCGATGGGCGCGGCCGGCACCGACACCGCCCTCGAGACCGCAGATATTGCGCTGATGGGCGATGACGTCGGGAAGTTGCCGTACCTGTACGAGCTGTCGCACACGGCTAACGGCGTCATCCGGCAGAACGTCTGGGCGAGCCTCGGCGTGAAGGCCCTGCTCGCGCTCGGCGTACCGCTCGGGCTGGTGAGCGTCGCGCTGGCGGTCGTCGTCGGCGACATGGGCATGAGCCTCGGTGTGACCGGGAACGCGATGCGACTCGCGAACGTCGAACCCGAGACGCCCGAACTCGAGTAGTCGCGCCGCTCCGATCGTCACTGCCGACCGAGACGCATATGCGTTCTCGGTACTGTACTCCCGTATCCGTCCCTTCGCATGAACGAAGAGGCACACGCCGTTCTCCGCGAGGACCCCGTTATGGCGGGGCTCCTCGACCGGCACGACCCCTACGCCGAACCGGACTGGGACGAGTACGAGCGGCTCTGCATTTCGATCATCAACCAGCAGCTCTCGACCGCGAGCGCGGCGGCCGTCCGCGAGCGCGTGTTCGACCTCCTCGAGGGGGACGTGACGCCGGCGTCCGTCCTGGCCGCGGACGAGGCGGCCCTCCGGGATGCGGGCCTTTCCCGGAGCAAGGTCGAGTACGTGCAAAACGCCGCCCGCGCCTTTCGGGAGAACGATTACACGCAAACCGGGTTGGCCTCGTACACCGACGACGAGGTCGTCGATCGACTCACCGATATCAAGGGGATCGGCGCGTGGACCGCGCGGATGTACCTCCTGTTCGTCCTCGAGCGCCCGGACGTGCTCCCGCTCGGGGATCTCGCCGTTCGCCGCGGTATCGAGCAGCTGTTTGGCGACGGCGGGGAGCTGACCCGCACTGAAATGCGCGAAATCGCCGAGCCGTGGCGGCCGTATCGAAGCGTCGCCACGCGGTACATCTGGGCCGAGTACGAATCTGACTGAACCCGATCGATCTCCGACCTGACGGAATCCGTCCCGACCCGATCGGCTCCCGCGTCCCGGTTCAAGAGAGCTCTGATCACGCCCGATTCTCGCGAGCGGTAAGCACGTCCTACACGCATCTCGGGATCGTGAAACAGTCACCGCCAAGACGGACAACACCGGATTACGACCCGGCCACTGCCGGCCGAAGGAAGGGGCTCGAGAAACGAGACACTGATCCGACGGGATGGCCCTGTTGACTGAAGTACGGATCGGTCCCAGTGTCATGGGAGATGGTAACGATACATCCTCCACCGAGACTGGCGACGCCGAGCAGCGGCGAATGACTACCGATACCGAACGCATCAGAGAGTGGGCCGAGGCCCGCGACGCCGTTCCGGTCAGGGTCCGAGATAGCGAGGATCACGGCCACTCCTTCGCCCGGCGCGACGAGATGGGCGAACACCACGAGGAGTACACCTGGGACGAGTTCGAGCAGCGATTCGACGACGACGACCTCGTATTCGTCTACCACGAGGAGGAGCCGACCGGCGAGGAGATGGGCTTCTTCGAGATCGTCGAGCGCGAGCACGCGTTCGAACGCGCCGATCTCGGCCGGGACGAACTCGAGGACTCGCTGCGAAGTGGCGAGACGGTGACGACGGAGATCGTCGAGACGCAGGTCGTCGAGCGGGAGATCGTCGAACGGGACACGATCGAGAGCGAGGTGATCGACACTGATCTGGTCGAACGGGACGTCGTCGACTCCGAACTGGTGAGCCGCGAGGTCGTCGAGACCGAGTTCGTCTCCGACGACATGATCGAGGTGACCGTCGACGAAACGCATCTGGATACCATCGAGGAGATCGAACGCTACATCGTCGAGAGCGAGGTCGTCGACGTCGATATCGAGCAAGAGGAGGAGCTCGAGCGAGACGACATCCGGACGGACATCGAACTCGAGAGCGTCCAGCGATCTATCCTCGAGAGCGACGTCGTCCGCTCGAACGTGACGCCCGACGACGTGGTCCAACAGGAGGTCATCCAGAGCCAGCGGACCGAGGGAGACGCCGTCCAGAGCGAACTCCTCGAGCGCCGGACGATCGAAGAGGAGGTCACCGAGCGACTGCGGATGCAGTACATGCTCGAGGACACCGAACTGATCGAGTCCGAGGTGCTCACCAGCGAGGTGCTCGAGGGCGAGATCATCGATGTCGACGAGTACGAGTCCATGGCGACCGGCGAAATGGAGACCGGAGCCACCGGGACCACGGGCGATGAGACGATGGCGAGCACCGGGGCCGACGCTGAGATGGGAGCGACGGACGAGATGGCGGAGGCGTCGGCGATCGAACTCTCCCACCACGATCAGGGGAAAGACGTCGTCGACGAGTCGGGCCAGCAGATCGGCATGGTCGCCGAAGTCGAGGGCCAGACGGCGTACGTCGATCCAGAGCCCGGCCTGACGGATCGACTTAAAGCACGCATGGACTGGGGTGGCCACGGCGACGACGACTACCCGGTTGAGTCATCGCAAATACTGGAGATCACGGACGACGAGGTCGTCATTCGGAGCGAGTGACGCGAGAACGTGGTCGGGAACGTTCAGACCGACCGGCGGGTCGTCCGGGCCGATGGATCGACTACCGAATCGATTCCTGTCGGTACGACCGCTCGATTACTCGAGGTCGAAGCGGTCGTGCGTCATCACGTTGCTCCACGCGTCCACGAAGTCACGGACGAACTTCTCCTCCGCGTCGTCGGACGCGTAGACGTCCGCGATGGCTCGAAGCCGGGAGTTCGACCCGAAGATGAGGTCCGCGCGGGTGGCCCGCCACTCGACATCGCCCGTCTCGCGGTCGCGCAGCTCGAAGACCTCACCGTCTTCGGAGTCGGTAGGCGCTTCCCAGCCCACGATGTCCTGGGTATCGTCGGACGCTTCCCACTCGTAGTCCATATCGAGCAGGTTCACGAAGAAGTCGTTGGTCAGCGTCTCCGGCCGATCGGTGATGACACCGAGGTCGGAATCCTGGTAGGTCGCGTTCAGTGCGCGCATACCGCCGACCAGCACCGTCATCTCGGGTGCCGTCAGGTCCAGGAGGTCCGCCTTGTCGACCAGCAGTTCCTCCTGCGAACGGTCGGCCTCGTCACTGTAGTAGTTCCGGAACCCGTCGGCGTTCGGTTTGAGCGCCTCGAAGGACTCGACGTTGGTCTGTTCCTGCGTCGCGTCGGTACGGCCCGGTTCAAACGGAACCTCGACATCGTAGCCGGCATCCGCCGCGGCCTGCTCGATGGCTGCGTTGCCGCCCAGAACGATCAGGTCGGCCAGTGAGACCCGCACGTCGTCGGATCGCGAGCCGTTGAAGTCGTCCTGAATCGCTTCGTAGGTCGACAGCACCGTCTCCAGCTGGTCCGGTTCGTTTACTTCCCAGCTCTTCTGTGGTTCGAGACGGATGCGAGCCCCGTTGGCACCGCCGCGTTTGTCGCTGTCGCGGTACGTCGACGCGGACGCCCAGGCGGTCTTGACGAGCTGGGAGACCGAGAGATCCGACGCGAGGAGTTCCTCCTTGAGCTCGGCGATCTCCTCGTCGCCGATCAGGTCGTAGTCGGCGTCGGGGATAGGGTCTTGCCACAGCATCTCCTCGTCCGGCACTTCCGGCCCGAGGAACCGATCCGACGGGCCCATGTCGCGGTGGATCAGCTTGTACCAGGCCTTCGCGAACGTCTTCCGGAACTCGTTGGGATTCTCCTGGAAGCGCTCGAGGATTTCCCGGTAGTCGGGATCGCGCTTGAGCGCGACGTCCGTCGTCAGCATCATCACGTCTTCTTTCTCCGCCGGATCTTCGGTACCGGGCGCGGCCTCGTCGAGTTCGCCGTTCTGCGTGGTCCACTGCCACGCGCCGCCGGGCCCCTTCTCGGGCCACCACTTGTACTCGAGCAGGTTACTGATGTAGCCCATGTCCCACTGCGTCGGCGTGGTGTTCCACGGGCCCTCTATGCCGCTGGTGATCGTGTCGGCTCCCTTGCCGGAGCCGTGGCTGCTCTCCCAGCCGAGGCCCTGCTGATCGATCGGGGCCGCCTCGGGTTCGGGACCGACGTGGTCGTCGGGGTCGGCGGCTCCATGGACCTTCCCGAAGGTGTGTCCGCCGGCGATGAGCGCGGCCGTCTCCTCGTCGTTCATCGCCATCCGACTGAACGACTCCCGAATTCGTTCCGCCGACCACTCCGGATCCGGCTCACCGTTTGGGCCCTCCGGATTCACGTAGATGAGGCCCATCACGGTGGCACCGAGCCCTTCTTGAAGAGTATCTTCCTTGTCGAAGCGCTCGGACGCTTCCCACTCGTTTTCGGGCCCCCAGTCGACGGCCTCGTCGGGCTGGTACTCGTCCTCGCGTCCGCCGGCGAAACCGAATGTCTCGAATCCCATCGACTCGAGGGCCACGTTCCCGGCCAGAACGATCAGGTCGGCCCACGAGAGTTTCCGGCCGTACTTCTGCTTGACCGGCCAGAGCAGTCGGCGCGCCTTGTCGAGGTTTGCGTTGTCGGGCCAACTGTTGAGCGGCGCAAAGCGCTGTCGACCGCCGGCCGCGCCACCGCGGCCATCGCTGGTCCGGTACGTGCCGGCGCTGTGCCACGCCATCCGAATGAACAGCGGCCCGTAGTGGCCGTAGTCGGCCGGCCACCACTCCTGCGACGTCGTCATCAGCTCCGTGAGGTCCGCCTTCACCTCCTCGAGGTCGAGTTTCTGGAACTCCTCGGCGTACTCGAAGTCCTCACCCATCGGATCGGCTTCCTGGGAGTTCTGGTCGAGGATCGTCAAGTCCAATCGATTCGGCCACCAGTCGTGATTCGGTTTGTTGTCTGACATGAATGGTCTCCTACGCTTGCAGAAATGGATCACGGAATAATAGATGTACCGATCGCAACATCAGTTTCGTGTTTCACCCCATATTGTTTTCGTTATAGAAAATATTGGGCCGAAAGCGAGCGAACTGTCCCGTGTCGAGCGAACCCGACCGGATCCGAGATATGAACTGCGACTGTGGAATCGGCGAGCGGAGCGACCGGTCGTCTCGTTACTCCTCTTCTTCTTCTTCGGGAGTATCGGCCGCGTCGCTGTCGATCCGGCGACTGACATCGACCTGATAGTTTCCGAGAATGTCTCGCCCGAGCAAGACGGGGTAATCCATGTGGCTGCGGTCTTCGACGCTGGCCGTGACGGTGTGTTGGTTGCCGCCGACGCCGACGACGACGTCGACGACGGGGCGACTCTTGGACTGTTTGCTGCTACCGGATCGAATGCGGGTGATAGACTTGATCGGGCCGGCCCCGATATCGGCGGCGAGACTGGTGTCGATGCTCGTCCGTGTGGCACCGGTGTCGGACTTCGCGAGAACCGTCTTCGACCCGCTGGTCCCCGAGAGAATGACTTCCTCCGTGTAGCCGATTACCGCAGGTTCCGTATCCTGTCCCCTCACATCCGGGGGCTGTGCTGCCGGCCGGGAGTCGTCGAGGACGTTCGCGAGATCACGCACGCGCTCGTCGTCGACCTCGCCGCCCGCCCGTTCGATCGCGAGTTTCGCGATATACGGTGCCGGGCTCATCTGGGTCGCCTCGTAGAGCCCCTTGAACCCCGCCGTCGGGTTGACCTCGAGGACGAACCAGCCCTCGTCACCCTCGACGAGGTCGACGCCGGCATAGTCGAGGCCGACGATATCCGATGCGCGCTGGGCCATTTCGCGAGCCTCGTCGGGGAGGTCGTCGGTCGCGTCCTCGACCGAGCCGCCGAGCGCGACGTTGGTTCGCCAGTCGTTGTCCGGCGCGTAGCGATACATCGCGGCCACGACCTCGCCGCCGACGACGTAGACGCGCAGATCGCGATGGCGAACGTCCTCTTGGTCGACGAGTTCCTGCAAGAACGCATACCGGTTACCGACCTTGGCGTTGATCGGGTCGTCGGGGCCGACCTTCCACGTCCCACCACCGTGAGTGCCGATGGCGGTCTTGTAGACGGCCTCCTCGCCGTAGCGGTCCCGCGCAGCGTTCAACTGCTCGCCGCTCAACGCGAGCGTCACGTCGGGCGTCCGCACGTCGTTCGACGCGAGCGCGGTCGCCGTCGAGAGCTTGTGGATCGCCGTCATCACCGCCATCGGTTCGTTGAGTGTCGGAACCAACTGAGAGAACGCGTTTACCAGCCCGAGTTCCTCGGCGGGCTGTTCGGTATTCGATAGCAGTACCCTGTTCGCGATGACGTCCACCGCGGGCTCGAGCGTCGGACTCCCGTCGGCGACACTGACGGACGTGTTCTCGGAGCGAAGCCACTCGGTGTCGTGTCCCAGATCCTCGACGGCGTTGAGAATTGCTTTGGTTTCCTTGCTCGTATGAAGACTCAGTACCCCCACGGTCACGGGATCGGCAACGGCCATACTGCCTAGACACCGAACCCTCGGATAAGCGTTGATAGTTCACTCAGTGATAGCGGAATCGGATGGGGGACATCCGGACGGTTCGAGCCGCTGTCACCCGATGACTGACCGAACCTGTCCCGGATCAACTAGGCCGCTCAGCACCGCCAGCACGGCCCAGGTGACGGCACCGAGAGCGATCGCCCCGAACAGCATAAGCAGGTTCGAAACCAGCGGCGTTACGAGCAAGACGGCGGCCGCCATGACGCCCGTAATTCCACAGACCATCCCAGTCGTCCGCGCGAGTCGCCCCACGTGCAAGCCGAGTTCGGTATGGACGATATAGAGGTTGACCGCGACGTACACCGAGTGGGTCGCCACCGTCGCAATCGCCGCCCCGACGACGCCGATCAGCGGGATCAACACGATGTTCAGTCCGAGATTGGCCAACGCCGTCGCGCCCTTCGCGACCGCTCGAGAACGAGCGCGACCCAGATAGTCCAGGCTATCGCTGGTCAGGTTCGTAATCGCCTGTAGCACGACGAATCCGGCGAGCACCTGTAAGACGGGAATCGCACCGGCGTAATCGGCCCCGAACACCATCGTCAAGAGCGGTCCCGCGACGATCGTGAGGCCGGCCGCTGCCGGAATGTAGAGCAACAGGATGTTCGTCAACGAGGTCTCGTAAATCCGCCTGGCTTCCTCGAGTTCGCCGGCAGCCTTCTGTTCGCCGAAGTTCGGCGAGATGGTAAAGCCGAGCGACGCCGCGGGCGCGAGCACGAACTCGGTGATCTGCTTTGCGAGGGTATAGAACGCGACCGCAGCCGGATTGATGAAGGCTCCGACCAGCACGATGTCGATCTGCTTGTCGATGACGTTCGCACTCTGGGTCGCCGTCAGGGGGACGCTGTACTCGAGAAGGCGGCGCGAGAGGCCGTCCTCGTATTCGTCCGCGGCGTCGTATCGGACGTAGAACCCGTAGTAGAGGATTCCCATTCCAATGACGGCGGCGACGGCGTAGCCGACGATGTACCCGAAGAACGCGCCGAGCGCACCGAACCCGGCGAGGACGAACGCGACGACGAAGACGAGTCGGGCAGCGCCGCTGATCGCCTGAACGAGCGCGCTGTAGCCGAGGTGGTTGAAGCCCTGTAACGCCACCCGCGCGAACGCGCTAAAGGAAAAGACGCCGAGATAGATCACGCCCGCGGCGAGAAACGGGGCCGCACCCGGTTCGCCGAGCGCGACCGCGATCTGCTCGTGAAAGAGCAACAGGGCGTAGGAGACGAACGCGATCAGGATGAGTTTGACCGTGACCGTGGACCTGAGCAGGTGCGGGATCTGGCCCGGGTCCGCCTCGCGGTATTCGGAGATGTACCGCGCGACGGACCGGCTGAGACCGAGGTCCACGAACAGTTGGATGATCGCCAACACGCCGATCGCCCAGTAGAGCACGCCGTAGCCGTCCGGCTCGAGCAGATACCGCGCCAGGACGAACATCAGCAACGCGCTCGAGAGCATGTAGACGCCGCGCGCGGCGAGCGTTGCCTTGAAGCCGCTGACGATGTGGTCTTCCCTATTCATAGTAGACTGGGACGGTGAGAGACGCGCGACCGTCCGATGCGACGGTGAACTCGACCAACGTGGTCGTCCACTCGAGGGATCGGACATTTGTAATGCGGCGACAACACGCGGAAATGGGCCGCAACAGCGGCGGTGACGGGGTCGGTCCGACGAACGGTCCCAAAACGACCTGCGCGCCGGATCGACGGGGTACAACTCGAGTGTACCGTCACGCAAACGATCGCAAGCGAACCATACACGGGGCCAAAGTGCTGTTGAACAGAATCAGAACTGTACTGTACAGGGTGTTCAGTAGTGAGTTCGATGAAAGAAGTTCCCTGCTACCGTGGCAACAGGAAATCGCCACGCCCTCCCCAACCGAGTTCTACTCACGGGCCGGAGGCCCCAGGTCACTTCGTTCCCCGTTCACCTCGCGGTTCTCACTCCTGACAGCCGCTCCGAACGACGCACCGTTCGTATGGTTTGCGGGATCGACGGTCCTGAGCTATTCGTTCACTTATCCCTCACGCAACGTCATCGGCCACCCTCACTGACGTCCGGTCGGCTTGCTCACGGCTCGCTTCGATCTCCAGTCGCTTCCGAGGCGCGACTATCGGGAGCGTCTCGCTGACAGCGCGCGTCACCGTACGATGGGTGGCCGGCCCGGAGTAATACGGGGTTTCCCTATACCGATCAGCTGGTTTTTGCGCCGGTCACTGACTCGGCGTGGCGCGACGGTCACGGTTTTGTTTGCGCTCCCGCTGCCTCTCAGTCGATGGCATTGCGGTGACTGTGTGAACTCGTGTGGGTGAGTCGCACGCTACTGCTCGGCCACGACACTGAAATAGGCGTCCCACGAACGATGTGCTGACTGTCTGTCGATGATGCAAACGGCTGAGGGAGGGGATCTCCTCGAGAGAGATGACGGGACGAATCAGTCGCCGAACGGGGGTGGAGAGCCGTGACGATGCGATCCGTTCCGATCGTCGACCGGGTCACCGACGCCTTCTTCGCCCTCGATACCGGCTTTCGGTTCACCTATCTCAACGAGCGAGCCGAAACGCTGCTGAAACGCTCGCGCGCGGAGCTGATCGGCCGGGTCATGTGGGACGAGTTTCCCCAGACCGTCGAGACGCAGTTCCCCGAGGGCTTTCACCGCGCGATGGACGAACAGGTGCCGGTTTCCTTCGAGATCTACCACGCCCCCCTCGAGACGTGGTTCGAGGCGCGGGCCTACCCCTCCGAGACCGGCCTCTCGGTGTACATGCGCGACGTCAGCGAGCGGAAGGCTCAGGAGACGACGCTGGCCCAGCACGCCGCGGTCGTCGAGGCGATCCGGGACGCCGTCGTCACGCTCGATCGCAACCGCGAGATCGTCACCGTCAACGGCGCGACCGAGTCGATCTTTGGCGTCGGCCGATCGCAACTCGTCGGCGAGCACATCGAGACGCTGACCGAACTGGCAGGGATCGACGCCGAACGCGCCGTCGAGATCGGCCGGGCGATCACCGATGTCGACGTCGGCAACGCCGGCCGTCGCCAGCTCGAGCTCCCCTACACCGGTCGGGGCGGCGACGATCGAATGGGTGAGTTCCGGTTCGTCCCCGTCGAGGACAACAGGGCGACCGTCGCCGTCGTCGTCCGGGACGTTACCGACCAACACGAGTACGATCGCGTCGTCACGTCGTTACACGAGGTCACCCGGTGGCTCCTCGAGTCCGACGACCCCGAAGAGATCTGCGCGATCGCCGTCCACTCCGGCAGCGATCTGCTCGATCTCCCCATCAGCGGCATCTGGCTGCTCGAGGAGGAGCAGGGCTACCTCGAGCCGGTCGCCGGCACCGCCGGCGCGCACGACGAGTTCGGTGGCCTCCCGCGGTTCAATCCCGGAGAGGGGCTCGTCTGGGACATCTTCGAGGCCGGCGGCGTCGAACTGTTCGACGACCTCGAGACCGTCGACGGCATCTACAACCCCGAGACACCGCTGCGCTCGGAGATCATCGCACCGATCGGGACCCACGGCGTGCTCATGACTGGCTCGCTCGAGCCCCACCGATTCGACGAGAGCGACGTCGACCTCATTTCGACGCTGGTCGAGAACACGCGGGCCGCCCTCGATCGGGCCGACCGAGAACGGATCCTCAGGGACCGCACGGACGAACTCGAGCGCCAGACCGAACGCCTCGAGGCCGTCGCCGACGTGCTCTCGAACGACCTGCAGCGCCAGCTCGAGGCCGTCGCCGACGCGCTCGAGGACGACGGAGCCGAAGCATGGGAGTTTCCCCTCGCGGAGGACACCGTCGAAACGACTCTCGACCGGGCCGAGCGCCTCGTCGACGACGTTCGGGAGTTCGCCCGCAACGCCACGGCCATCGGGACCCGTGCTCGGCTCGACCTCGAGTCGGCGATCGACGACGCCATCGGGGAGTCCCGCCTCGAGGCGGACGCGCTCGTCGTCGACGCTCCGGCCACGCTCCGGGCGGACCCCGAGCGGTTCGTCCACCTGCTCGAGACGGCGTTCGACAGCGCCGCCGCGCGGGCCGACGACGACGTGATGATCCAGATCGGGCTGGTCGGCTTCGAGAACGGCGGCAGTCGCGGCTTCTTCGTGCTCGACGACGCCGCGGAGATCCCGCCGAACGCACACGAACGCGTCCTCGATCCGACCGCTGACGACGACACCGCAGTCGACGGACTTGGCCTCGCGCTCGTTCGGGCCATCGCCGAAGCCCACGACTGGAAGTGTACCGTCACCAACGGCCAGAACGGCGGCACGCGGATCGAAATCCGAGACATCACGACGCTCGAACGACGACTCGAGTGACCGGTCCGGGCGCTCGAATCCGCGTTCGGGGTAGGCCGATCAGGAGGAAGCGGATTCTGCGCTGGGATGATTCTGCGCTGGGCCGATTCAACGTTATGACCGTTCTGCGCGGACGAGCGTTCCGACTCGTCGACTGATGGACTCCGGCTCGTCAATTGATGGACTCCGTCTCACCACGCCGTCTCGATCCCCGCTACTCCTGAAAAACGGATTCGCGCGTAATGTCCTGACAGAGCTCCCGATAGCTGTTCTGTTCCAGGAGTTCCTGCATCGTGTCGTTGACCCGGACGCGAAGGACGGCCATCCGGTCCTCGAGTTCGGCGTACTCCTGGCTGGACCGGCGTTCGGACTCGGTCTTCTGGTCGTCCAGCAGCGCCTTCTTGGACGCGAGTGCGAAGAGCTCCTGGAGTTGCTCGTCGTGGGTCGCCCGGAGGAGCAACTGGTCGATAATGTCGACCAGTTCGTCCTTCGAGACGGGCTTGACAAGGTAATCGTCGAATCCGAGCTCGACGATGTCGAAATCGGGTTCGACTGCCGTCACCATCGCGACCCGGCACTCGAGTGACTGCTCTCGAATAGTCTCGAGGACGGTATCGCCCGAGAGACCGGGCATCCGACGATCGAGGAGGACGACATCGATCGCACCATCGATCGCCTCGAGCGCTTCGCTGCCGTCGTAGGCCGTCTCGACGTCGCAGTCGTCCTCGAGCCACGCGGCGTAAAGGTTCGCGAGGTCGGGCTCGTCTTCGACGATCAGGACGGACGGAGTGTCTGTGGACATCGAATTCCTCCGGTCTGGCGGTTCGTTGGACGAATCGGCCCGGTCGTATATCAATATACCGGACAATACGGCGAAAAATCCGTCGAATCGGTTCGTGGACTCTCGATCGGTCCTGTTACTCGAGTTCGCGTTCGATCGTCGCGCGTCGCTCGCGGATCGCGGCCGCGTCGGTCTCGAGCGTTCGGTCGCCGAGATCGATCGCGAGCCGACCCTCGTCGGTTGCCGTCCCGAGTTCGACGACCGGGGCGATGCCATCGAACGCCTCGCGGACGGCCGCGACCGATTCGGTCTGGATCAGCGCGCGACCCGGCTGTTCGTGGAACAGCGCGCCAGCGGGATCCGGCGCCGGGATCGACACCTCGAGGCCCGCGTCGTCGCCCACCATTTCGGCGAGCGCGACGGCGAGGCCGCCGTGACTCACGTCGTGAACGGCCAGCGTCGAGTCGTCGTTCGCGACCGCCGCCAGCGTCTCGACGACGCTCGCGGGATCGGCGGGCAGGCCTGGGAACCGATCGCTGCCGTCGAAGCGCGCGAGGTACTCGGAGCCACCGAGCCGGGACTCGTCTCGCTCGAGGCCGAGATCACCGACGAGGACCAGATCGCCCTCGGACTCGACCGACAGCGGCGGCGCATCGTACCCGTCTTTGGAGCCGACCATCGCCAGCGTCGGCGTCGGCGGAATCGGCCCCGCGACGGAATCGTTATACAGCGAGACGTTCCCGCCGACGACCGGCGTCGACAGCGTCTCGCACATCTCCGCGAGGCCGTCGACGATGCCGGTGAAGCCGCCGTAGACGTCCGGCTTCTCCGGGTTGCCGCCGTTGAGGCAGTCCACCGCGGCCAGCGGCGTTGCGCCCTTCGCCGCGATGTTCGTCGCGTTCTCGAGCGCGACCGCGCGAGCCCCCTCGTAGGGCGCGACGGTGGTCCAGTTCGGCGCGGCACCAGAGGAGATTGCGAGGCCCTGCTCGGCCTCTCGCACCGCGATGATCGCCGCGTCGTCGCCCGGTCCGACGCTCGTCCGCACGCCGACCTCGTGGTCGTATTGCCGGTAGACCCACCGCTTTGAGGCGGTGTTCGGACTCGAGACGATCGCGTCGAAGGCCGCCTCGAGGTCCGCGTCGGGCAGGTCCGTCTCGGGCTCCTCGAGTTCCTCGGTCGCGAGGTCGTTCATCGGCGCGCCCTCGCCGAGGAAGTAGGCGTCGACGTCGACGACTGTCTCTCCCTCGAAAAGACACGTGTAGTTTTCGTCGGTGACCTCGCCGATGACCGAACAGCCGAGATCGAACCGCTCGACGATCTCGCGCACGCGGTCGACGTTCTCCGGCTTGACCTCGTAACACATTCGCTCCTGAGACTCGGCCAGTAGAATCTCCATCGCGTTCATGTTCGGCTCGCGCTGGTGGACTCGCTCGAGTTCGATGCGGGCGCCGAGGTCGGCCTTGGCGACCATCTCGCTCGAGGCCCCGCCGAGGCCGGCGGCGCCGAGGTCGCGAGCGGACTCGATTAGGCCTTCATCGACGAGTTGTTCGTTGGCCTCGATGAGCAGCTTTTCGGCGTACGGATCGCCGACCTGCACCGCAGGTCGATCCGCCGTTTCGGCGTCTTCGGCGAGGTCCTCGCTGGCAAAACTCGCGCCGCCGAGACCGTCGCGACCGGTGGCGTTTCCGACAAGGACGAGCGTGTTGCCCGGCTCCTGCGCTTTGGCGGTGACGAGGCGCTCCTCATTCGTCAGCCCGACGCAGGCCACGTTGACCAGCGGATTCCCCTCGTAATCGGGGTGGAAATCGACGCTTCCGGCGACCGTCGGGACGCCGATACAGTTGCCGTAGTGGCTGATTCCCTCGACGACGCCCTCGAAGAGGTACTGCGAGTGGTCATCGTCGAACTCGCCGAAGTACAGCGAGTCCGCGAGCGCGATTGGATACGCACCCATCGAGAGCGTGTCCCGGACGATGCCGCCGACGCCCGTCGCCGCGCCGTCGACTGGGTCCACGTAGGAGGGATGGTTGTGGCTCTCGATTCCCATCGTGATGTACGTGCTCCCGTTTCCGTCTCCGCTTTCGCTATCGGGGAGTGCGACAACCGCCGCGTCGTCGCCCGGCCCAACAACGACTTGCTCGCCCTCGCTGTCGAACGCCGACAGCAACGGTCGCGAGGAGCGGTACGCACAGTGCTCGCTCCAGAGGTTCTCGAACAGCGCCGCCTCCGCTCGAGTCGGTTCCCGTCCCAGCTCGGAGACGACGAGTTCGCGGTCCGAATCGGCAAGACTCATTCACCTAGGTGGTGAAAGTCGGCCGGTAAATGGGTTTCTATATGCACGAACGTGGATAAAATCGGTCGATGGGCGGCGTCGAGAGGTGCGGACCGAGTCGTTTTTCATCAGCCCCGCTAAACGTCCGCCCGTGCTGTCGGTCGAACTTCACACGCATTCGTCGTTGTCCTACGACGGTCGCGACCCGGTCGAGCTCATTTTGGAGCAGGCCGAGGCCGTCGGTCTCGACGCGATCGCGGTGACGGACCACGACGAGATCGATGCGAGCCTCGAGGCCGCCGAGTTGGCCCCCGACTACGGCCTCGTGGGCATTCCGGGAATGGAGATCTCGAGCAAGGCGGGTCACATCCTCGGACTCGGTCTCGAGAAAGCGGTTCCCCCGGGGCTTTCCTTCGAGTCGACGCTCGAGGCGATCCACGACCAGGGCGGATTAGCCGTGATTCCCCACCCGTTCCAGGAGTCGCGCCACGGCGTAATGGCACGGATCTCCCGCGAACAGCTCGCGCTCGGCGACGCGATCGAGGTCTACAACTCCCGTCTGTTTACCGGTCGGGCGAACCGGCAGGCCGAACGCTATGCCAGGTCTCGAAATCTGCCGATGACCGCCGGGAGTGACGCCCACATCAGCGAGATGGTCGGGCAGGCGATCACCCGCGTCGACGCCGACGACCGCTCCGCCGATGCGGTCCTCGAGGCGATCGCGGCGGGCCGGACGACCGTCGAAGGGAAGCGAACGCCGTGGCGGATCAGCATTCGACAGTTCGCCGGCGGCGTCACGCGACGAGTGGGTCGCGTTTTTAATCTCATCCGATGACCGACACAACGCTTCGCGGTGCCGAATCGCCGATCGTTCGCGACGCGCTCGAGCGCGCCGACCCGCTTCCGGGAACGGCTGGCTTCGCGGGGGAGATCGACGGCCGACTCGTTCGAGACGTGCTCGGGAGAGTTCCGCTGTTCGTCGAACTGGAAACGAGTCTCTCGCGCACGGGACCGTCGTGGGCGTTCGAGCCGACCGTACTCGAGAACCCAGTCCTCTTTCCGGCCGGTGCGATGGCAGCCGTGGACAGTCCCGTTCCCGACGCCGAATCCCGCTGGGCGCTCCCCGATCCGGCCCCCGTATCGGACCACGAGGCCGCGATCGACGACCTCGAGGGTGCAATCGAAACGGCGACCGCGGGCGTTCGGCAGGACGATCGCGATATCGCCGTCGCCTTCTCCGGCGGTGTCGACTCGGCGCTGGTCGCCGAACTGCTCGACGCGCCGCTGTACGTCGTCGGCTTCTCCGACAGCCACGACGTCGCGGCCGCGCGGACAGCCGCCGATGCGATGGGGCGCGACCTCACGGTCGTCGACCTCGAGCCGGCCGACCTCGAGCGCGCCGTTCCGGAGATAGCGCGGGCGACCGGGCGGACGAACGCGATGGACGTCCAGATCGCGCTCCCGCTCTACCTGGTCGGCGAGCGCGTCGCCGCGGACGGGTTCGACGCGCTCGCCGTCGGCCAGGGAGCCGACGAACTGTTCGGCGGCTACGAGAAGGTCGTCCGACTCGACCACCGGGTCGAGGCCGAGACCGTCCGCGGAGCCGTCCGCGAGCAAATTCGAAGCCTCCCGAACCAACTGCCGCGGGACGTACTGACGATCGAGGCGACGGGCCTCGAGCCGGTCGCGCCCTTCCTTCACGACGCCGTGGTCGAGGCGGCGCTTCGACTGCCCGACGAGCTACTGGCCGACGCGGACGAGCGAAAGCGCGGGTTCCGACGCGTTGCGGACCGGCATCTGCCGGCCGAGGTCGCCAGCAGGGACAAGAAGGCGGTCCAGTACGGTAGCCTCGTCGCTCGCGAACTCGATCGACTCGCCCGGCAGGCCGGCTACAAGCGTCGGATGGACGATCACGTGGACAAGTACGTCGAATCACTACTCGCGGATGAGGAGACACGGGCAGGCTCAGACTGACTGCGTCACTGACTCCTCAGGACGGCATCGGACAGAGGCTCGCAGTGAAGCGTACCGTCTCGTCGGTCTCGTTTTCCGCACCGTGGTCGACACCGCGCTCGTGGTGGACGACTCCTGGCGCGTCGATTTCCTCGCGCTCGTCGTCCTGAATCACCGTGACTGTCCCCTCGAGCACGTGAAACACGTTCGTGCTATCGGCATGTTCGTGAGCCTCGAGTTCAGCACCCGGTCCGAGCGCGAAGGCCTTCACGAGGACATCGTCGCTGACGACCAGTTCCGCGGTCTCGACCTCGCCGGCTCCCGGCTCGAGGTCGTCGATCGAATCGGCGTACGTATCGAGCATTGCGTCTCGGTTCGACGGACGGCATCATAACAGCAGGGGAAAGAGAGAACGGATCTGCAGGGGACGATGAGGCGCGGTAGGTGAGCGCTCAGTCTTTCGTCTCGGTCGGTAGCTTGTTCGCCGGTTCCTGCGTGATGTTTTCCGAGACCGTACGGCGGTTGGCCTCGCCGATTCGGTCGGCGACCTCGCCGACGAGGTCTTCGAGGTGCTGTTGGACCTCGCTGTCGTCGTCCTTGACGAGCGCCCCCTCGCTGCCGTCGGCCCCGAAGTCGGGGTGGATCGGAATCTTGCCCAGCAGCGGAACGTCGTACTTGTCGACGATGGTGTCCGCACCGCCGGTCCCGAACAGCCCGTGCTGGTCGCCACAGGACGGACAGATGAAGGAGCTCATGTTCTCGACGACGCCGAACACCGGCGTGTCGTGTTTGTTGAACATCTGAATCCCCTTTCGGGTGTCGTCTAACGCCATCTCCTGGGGCGTCGTAACGACGACCGAGCCCGTCACGGGCATCGACTGCAACAGATTCAGCGTCGCGTCGCCGGTCCCCGGCGGGAGGTCGACGATGAGGTAATCGAGTCGTCCCCACTCGACGCCCTCGAGGAATTTCATCATGAACTTGTTGACCATTGGCCCGCGCAAGATTGCGGGGTCGTCGTCGTCCTCCATCATCATGCCCATACTGATGACGCGGACACCGTCCGAGCGTGGCGGCACGATTTCCTCGTTGGGCGTGACGCCGGGGTCGCTCTCAGGCGGGAGGATCTGCGGCACGTTCGGCCCGTGAATGTCGGCGTCGAGCAGGCCGACCATCGCACCGCGTTTCTCGAGTCCGGCCGCCAGGTTGGCCGCGACCGTCGTCTTGCCGACGCCGCCTTTGCCGGAGGAAACGGCGATGACGTTGCGCACGTTCGGGAGGACCTCGTCGTCGAAGCCGTGTTCCTCGCCGACGTGGGCCCGCAGATCGGGCTCGAGACCGGCGTCCTCGATGACATCGCGGATCTGATTCCCGATCGCCATCTCGGAGGGTGCGTACGGCGCGTTGAACGCGAGCGAAATGCGGGCCGTCTCGTCGTCGATAACGACGTCGTTGACCAGTCCGAGCGAGACGATGTCGTCGCCGATGTCCGGATCTTCGACCTCCTCGAGTTTGATCTCGAGTTCGTGTTCTGTAATGCTCATAGTGGCTGTGTTAGTCGTTGGAAGGATGTGGAACGGGATACGTGTGATGGTTCGGGACCGAATCACTGCTGAACGGCACCGCTTACGGGGTGACGGTCGCGAAAAATAAATCGGTGTTCGTTGTGAGACGGCGACGGTTACGGCGGGCCGACGCCGCTGATCGGCTCCGGCGGGCCGCCGTAGAAGACGATACCGATCAGGACGGTCAGGACGAACATCCCGACCCACATCGATGTCGTCAGTCCGACGAGGTAGCTCACGCCGAGCAGTCCGGTCTTCGTGTCGCGGGGTTCACCGAGGAACCACGCCGCGAGCATGATGTAGACCGGAACCAGGATAACCGCGAAGATGATCCAGGTCCCCTCGTTGGCGAAGCCGGTGAAGCCGGCGGTGCCGTCGTAGCCGTGGTACAGGAGTTCCGATGGGATCGCTGTCAGTGCTGCGTTCATGCTTCCACCTCGGGTTCGGTCGCGTCGTCATCGTGTGTGTGGTCGCCGCGCAGGTGTTCAACCGCGTGGAGTTCGACCACTGGAACGAGCTTCGAGAGGTTGAGGAATAAAAGTGCAACCAGCGCAGTCGTTCCGACAAGCGAGAGCCACTCGATGAGGCTCGGGAAGTAGGTCCCGGGCGTGTTGGCGTAGATGTCGAACGTCGGGTGCAGGAATCCCTCGACGACGAACAGGATCTTCTCGGTCAGGGTCCCAGCGAGGATGATACAGCTGGCGAGGAGCGCTCGCTTCTTACTGAACAGGGCCGGACGGATCCCCTGCAGGAAGATGTACACGAGCGTGCCGAATATCATCGTCATCGCAACCTGGTAGACCGGGTGGCCGATCTTTGCCTCGATCGCGACCGCCTTGTTGGTCGGTCCGAGGAAGACGCCGTTGATGATCGTCTGGAGCTGGAACCACAGGAACAGCAGAGTGAAGAATCCGAGCCACAGGAGCAGTCCGCGGAAGATGTCGTCGGTGATGATGTGATCCCAGTCGTAGGCTCGGCGGAACGCGTAGGAGATGATCATGATGCCGCTGATCGCCGACATCAGCGCGATACTGAGGAACATCGGCCCCTGAATCGCACCGGTCCAGCCGGGCATCGCCGGCAGGAGTGCGAACAGCCACGGAATCACGCCGCCGTGGAGCAAGAGCGGGGCCATGATGATGACTGCGGCGGCGAGCCACCAGACCATCCGATCGATGACCTTGTCTTCTTTCTTGCTGTAGCCGATAGTCAGTATCTTGTAGACCGGTTCGAACTTGTCCGGCAGATCGTCACGCAGGCGGTTGACGTCATAGCGCAACGTCAGTCCGAGGTAGGTCGCAGACAGCACGAAGTAGGCCGTAATGACGGTCACGTCCCACACGAGCGGCGAATTGTTGACCGTGATGTGGTAGTGACCAATGACGCTTGTCACCATCCGGTCCGGGCGTCCCATGTGGACCAGGATGTAGAAGCCGGCGGCCGAGAGGCCGCCGATCGTCGTCATCTCCGCGAGTCGAGCGACCGGCATGTACCGGTCCATATTGAGCAGGCGGACGGCGGCCGAGAGGATGATGCCGCCGTGAGCGACACCGACCCACCAGATGAACGCGCCGATATACAGTCCCCAGGTCGAGCCGCCACCGCTCCCCCAGTCGCCGAGGCCGGTGACGATAAGGCCCTGCTGAAGCTGGTAGGCCCATGCGACGAGGAAGGCGACGAGACCCAGTGTCGCGGCACCGTACAGGATGAAATACTTCTTCGTGAGCGTGTTGATCGGACGAAGGATGTCCGCTTCCGTTGGCTCCTTCGTGCTCATAAGGACACCCCGTCAATCCGCCCGACCGTGCCTTCGTCGAGGTCCTCCTGGCGCTCGTCGAGCAGGTCGACGTCCTCGTAGGCGGTCGGACCGTCGACCTGGTGGGCCTCCGGTCCGGGCTGTTGGCCGAGGTAGGTGATGTTCGGGTTCGTTCCGATGTCCTCGAGCAGTTGGAACGAACTCGGGTCGCCCGTGTACTGCTCGAGTCGGAATCGAGCCTGCTGTTCGCTGCCATCACCGAGTCCGAGTTCGGTGTACGCCTCCTCGGTGTTGAGGTCGACGTACTGCTGGAAGGCCTCGACGGCGGAGAGGATTTCCTGTTCGTTTCGGAGAATGGAGTTGTTCTCGTCGTCGCCGGGTTCGAGACCCTCACTGATCATCTCGATCGACTTCATGACCGCGAGGATGTCCACGGTGAGCCCCTCGATATTATCGATCGCGGTCTCGAGGTCGTCGCCCTCGCTGAGGGCGCTGTCGATATCGTCCGCCGACGGGGCGGATTTACTGCTTTCGGTGCCGTTCGTCAGGTGAACGATCGCGCGACTCTTGACCGGGTGCTCGCGGTGCTGGGACGGGTCGCTCTTCTCGTCTTTGACGTTTCCGAACTGGATCGCGTTCGGCGGGCAGGCCGACTCGCAGGCGGTCGTTCCGACCTTGCCTTCTCCCTGTTTACCGTCCTGCATGGACGGACACATCGTACACTTGCTCATCGTCCCGCGAGGTGCGCGACTGTCGACCCAGCGCTCGCCGTGATCGTACTCGGCGTGCGTGATCTGGTCGGGGTTGTCGGGATCCTCGAGGCCGTCGATGTCCTCGTAGGCCGTATCGGGTTCGTCCCACTGGAAGTAGTTGACGCCGTAGGGGCAGGCGACCTGACAGTACCGGCAGCCAATACAGACGTCGTAGTCGGTCAACACGAGACCGTCCTTGTCACGCGTGTGACGCGCCGTCGTCGGGCAGACCTTCTCGCAGGGAGCGTCCGTGCAGTGCTGGCACGGCCGCACGAGCATGTTGAAGTCGCTCCCCATGTTGAAGTCGGTGTAGACGTCGTATTCGGAGCCCTCTTGGCCGTGGTGGTTGTCGTCCTCCCAGGCCATGACGTACATCCAGTTGACGCCCTGGTCGAGATCGTTCTCCTCGGAACAGGCGGTCATACAGGAGAGACAGCCGTCACACCGCTCGAGGTCGATCGTCATCCCCCACTGGGTGTCGCTCTCCTCGGTGGTCTCCTGGCGCGGGCCTTCGGCCACGCTGTGCTCGGGACCGTCGCTGACGGTGCCGAACGCACCGAGGCCGACGGCCGTCGCGCCGACGCCCATCTTCTTCATGGTCTCACGACGGGTTTCCTCGCCGTCGCCGTCGAACTTATCGACCATTCGGGAGAACGTCCCCTTCGCCTCCTCCTGGGCCGCCTCGTAGGCTTCCTTGGTCGGTCGCTCGTCCTCGCCGAACTCCTCCATCACGTCCTCGTGATACTTCTCGTGGAAGTCGGCTTCGGAGAGTTCGCCCTTGGTGACCCGCATCGCGTCGCGGGCCATGTCCATACCGAGTTGGCTGTCGTACTCGGTATCGTCGAGCATCGTCTCGAGTTCGCCTTCCCACTCGTCTCCGAGGGGGTGGAATGATTCATCGTCCGTGCTCATTAGATCAGAACACCTCTGTATATGACACTGGTGTCATGCCGAGAGTACTCGACGGCATGCACTTCAAATCGTTCATTTGTGGATCCTCATTCCTCGTCTCATAACCGTACTCGCATGAAGGAGTGAGCCGATTTCCACACCATGAGAATCGAACCGATCATGTTCGCCAATATAAGTCAATCGCTGTCGGAATCGGGTATCGATCCAACTCGACAGATGGGCTTCAGTGGCGGAAGCCCCGAAGCGTCAGGAGGGTGGATTTCATTGTTTCCTCCCGGAGTTCGAGGGCGGGAACCCAGCGCGACGGCGAGTCTCACACTCGGACCGATTCCCCGGTACTGCAAAATTCGGCCGTCGATTTTCGTCGGATCACCACTCTACCGACGCGGACGGCGGAGAGGTATCTCAAACCGGAGCGCGACGTCAACGGATCGAATTACGTACTTGCGGCCGTTTCTTCGAGCGGTTCGTCTCCGTCGGAGACGCTCGGGACATCTTCGACGAACCGCTTGACGATCGCTTCTTCCGCCCGATGGAGCGTCTCGCTACACGTGGATTTGGCAATCGTGAGACGATCAGCTAGCTCCGTCAGTGAACTACGCCGCGGGGTGTCGTAGTAGCCCGCTTCGACGGCGGCGACGATCACCTCGAGCTGGCGGTCCGAGAGGAGCTGGCTCTCGTGGAGCCGCTCGCGGACGTGATCGATCCGGTACTGGAGGCCGAAGTTCTCGAGTTGTTCGGCGAGTTCGGCCAATCGCTCCCGGGAGCCGGTGACGTCGATCGTCGCCTCGCCGTCCTGAATTTCGACCGGCAGTTCGATCGGCATCCCCGACTCTCGAGAGGAGAACAACAGGAGCGGTGCGGTGGTCTCGAAGTGGACCGTCGCCTCGTCGTCGCTCCACTGGGCGAGGGAGAGTTCGGTAATCTGGGGGTGTTCCTCCATGGCTTCGACCACCGCGGGGGTTTCCGAACCGGCGATTCGGACGAGAGCGAAGCCGGTGTCTGAGCCGGGAACGGCCGCGAGGACGCGAAAGGTCGACTCGGGAAAGTCCGTCGAAACCTGTTGGATCCAGATCGCTTCGGGCATCGTGAGTGTGAGGGTTGCGTGGGCCATACGAACGTGTTCTGTTCGGAGCTATATACTGGCGGTGACGAATATGTTCGGCTGATTCCCGCGCCCCGGGAAGATCGACTGCCGCGAACACGTTCGGACGAACGGCCAACTCGCCGCGGACCGAACGACGGACCGATGACGATCGAATCCACAGAACGTACGCTCGACGTCCGTGAGATCGACGGACCGCCGTTCGACGACATCGTTACCGCACTCGAGTCGCTCGAACGCGGCGGTCAGTTACGACTGATCGTGCCGTTCGAACCGGTCCCGCTCTACGAGGAACTCGATGATCGCGGATTTGCTCACGAGAGCGAGCGACGCGAGGACGGCGTCTGGCACGTGCGTATCGAACACACGTAACACCGCCCGAACCGTGTTGTCGACCGTGTGAGACGTAGCGATGATTCACGAGCGCTCCGGCATCCCGAACGTGTTCGCACGAATTACCATCCGGCAGCCGTTCCGATGCACCAGTACATGACGCGACTCGATGTCAGAGACATTCAACCGGTGAACCGCCACCCGACCATTCACGACGAGTTCGAGGCCCTCGAGCCGGGCGAGACGCTCACGATCGTCAACGATCACGAGCCCAAGCCGCTGTTCTACGAGTTTCAGGCCGAAGTCGAGAGCTTCGACGCTGACGGCTACGAGGTCGAGCAACATGCCCCCGACGAGTTCGTCGCCCGATTCCCGAAGCTGGAGGCCTGACCGATCGCATTCGGTCGAGATATCGCTACTCACATCGCCATGTCCACGATAGCAGCCATCGTCGACGGCACGGACGCACCGTCCGACCGACCGCGGGAAACGATCGACGTTCGCTCGCTCGGTCCCCCGGAGCCACTGAAACGGACCCTCGAGACGCTCGCCGAGCTCCCCGCGGAGACGGTTCTGGTCCAGCGAAACGACCGCGTCCCCCAGTTTCTGTTCCCGAAACTGGACGATCGTGGCTATACCTACGAACCAGTCGAACGCGATGACGATGTCGTGACCGTCATCTGGCGGACGAACGGGGCGCTCGAGACGAGAGACGACGCGTAATCGGAAACTGACTTCGTGGGGCTACCCACGACCACCGATGAGACGATGCTACCGACACCAGATGATTAATGACCCTAACCGACGGCGATTCGCGGACCTGCTCGCAGCGACGACGATCGCGGCCTACGTTCTCGTCGCGCTCGGGACTGCCGTTTCGGCGACCGACGGCGCGACGTCCTGTCCCACCTGGCCGGGCTGTGCGACCGATTCGTCGCTTGGCTCGCTCTCCGGCGACCTCCTCCTGTTCTGGGCTCACCGCGTGGCGGCCCTCGTGACTGGCCTCCTCATCGTCGCGTCCGGGCTGGCCGCCCGGCAGGTCGATATCGGGCGCCGCGTGACCTGGCTCGTCGGCTGTGCGATCGTCCTCTTTCCGATCCAGGTCGCTCTCGGTGCCGCGCTCGTCGTCGGCGGCCCCGCCGCGGCGTCCGGCCTTCACCTCGTCCTTGCGATGGTCATCTTCGCCTGCCTCCTCGTCGCGCTCGTTCGGACCCTCGAGGACGGTGCCCGCGATCGATCGGAACAGCCAGACGCCGTCGATCCCGCCCGTCCCGTCGCAGAAGCGAGCGAGGTCACTGACGGTGGAGACGAGGAGGTCGTGACTGGGACCGACGGCTCAGGCGGGCGGATTGCACGCCTCCGGCGAACGGCCGGTGCGTATCTCACGCTCACCAAACCGCGGCTGATGTGGTTGCTCTGTCTCGTCGCACTGGCCGGGATGGGGCTGGCGACGCTGACCGGGACGCCGCTCGAGCCGTCGGTCGCTGTCGCGACGCTCGCCGGTGGCGTCCTCGCGATCGGCGCGAGCGGGACGTTCAATCACGTGTACGAGCGCGACCGCGATCGGCGGATGAACCGGACGGCCGACCGGCCGCTGGTTCACGATCTCGTCCCGGCGCGGAACGCCCTCGCGTTTGGCATCGTCCTCACGAGCGCATCGATGGCCGTTCTCGTCGCGTGGGTCAACGTGCTGGCCGCGGCGCTGACGCTCGCCGCGATCGGCTACTACGCCGCCCTTTACACGGTCGTCCTGAAGCCCAACACCGTCTGGAATACGGTTCTCGGCGGCGGTGCGGGTGCGCTTCCCGCGATCATCGGCTGGGCGGCCGTCACGGGATCCGTCGGACTGCCCGCGATCGCCCTCGCTGTGGTGATCTTCCTGTGGACGCCGGCGCACTTCTACAGCCTTGCGATCGCCTATCGCGACGATTACGCGCGTGGTGGTTTCCCGATGTTTCCCGTTACCGAAGGCGTGCTCGCCGCGCGTCGACACATCGCGCTCTATCTGGGTGCGACGCTGCTGGCTGCGAGCGTCCTCGGCTGGCTGGCGGGACTCGGCTGGGTCTACGCGGTGGCGTCCGTTTCGCTCGGTGCCGTCTTCCTCCGGTCGGTGATCCGCCAGTATCGCCGACCGACCGACGCGGTCGCGCTCCGCTCGTTTTACGTCTCGAACTACTACCTCGGCGCGATCCTTCTCGCGATCGTCCTCGAGACGCTCGTGATCGCCGGTTGACTGCCGGCGAACGCCATGTCGTCACCCGATCCCGTCGGCAGTTATCGGAGGGGTATATAGTAGCCCACAGTATAGCGGGAAGTGACAATTCAATTACTGATCTTCGAGAACCGTCGCTGCTATTGAACGTCTGTTTGCCATCTCTTCGGATGTAGGACGATGACCCAACACAACGCTCACCGACGACGGTTCCTGCAGGCGATGGGTGCAGCCGGAGCGGTCGCAGTCGCCGGCTGCCTCGGCGGTGACGAATCGGGCACCGAAGCAAACAGCGACCAGAACGGCGGCGAGGAGGAGGAGGGGCTGGCGGCGGCGAAATCGGTCGACGTCGACCGAATCGCACGGGATCCGACGGACATTCCGGCACCGGTCGACTGGAACGAGCCCCGGACGCACGACGTGACGCTCCGAACCGAGAAGGTCACCGCCGAAATCGAGCCCGGTGTCACCTTCGACTACATGACGTTCGGGGGGCAGGTGCCGGGGCCGATGGTTCGGGTCCGCCAGGGTGACACGGTCAACCTCACATTCGACGTGCCCGAAGACACGAACGTGGCAATGCACAACGTCGACTTCCACGCGGTCTACGGCCCCGGCGGGGGTGCCGACGCGACGACCATCGCCCCCGACGACGACCCGACCCAGATCAAATTCCGTGCGGAGTACCCCGGTGTGTTCATCTACCACTGTGCGGTCCCCGCCATGGATTACCACATCAGTAGCGGCATGTTCGGCTCGATCCTCGTCGAACCCGAGGACGGGCTTCCCGAAGTGGACAACGAGTTCTACCTCGGCCAGCACGAAATCTACACCGCCGGCGAGGTCGGCGAGGAGGGCCACCACACGTTCGACCACGATGCGATGATGCGCGAAGAACCCACCTACGTCGTCTTCAACGGCCAGGCCTACGGCTTCACCGAAGACGGCGTCGGCCCCATGCAGACCAACACCGGCGAGACCGCTCGAGTCTACTTCGCCAACGGCGGCCCCAACCTGCTCAGCTCGTTCCACCCGATCGGCAACGTCTGGAGCGACCTCTACCGCAGCGGCGACCTGCTGAGCGAACCCGCCAACAACGTCGAGACGACTCCCGTCCCGCCGGGCACCACCACCGCCGCTGAGATGGAGTTCCCCGTTCCCGGTCCGGTCAAACTCGTTGACCACGCCCTCTCGCGGGTCGTCCACCGCGGCGCACTCGGCGTCGTCAACGTTCAGGGCGAGGAAAACCCCGACGTCTACGACGAGGATCCGTGAGCGAGAGTGGGTATCCCGCCGCGGACGGCCCACCCGGAGAACTGCCCTTCGTCCTCCTTTTCACACCTCGTCTTCACGTCTCATCGTACCGTTGGTCGCTCTTTTCCTCGATTCTGTCCAATATTAATTCCAACGTTCAGGAGTGAGAATGTGACTGGTCGTAATTAAAACTCATCTGACAGTGAGGAAGGGGAATATGTGCGGGAGAACGGCTATGCAGCTTTCATAACGAGTTTCTTCCGAAAGGAAATGACTGGGTCACACTCGAGTGAATCGGAACCGATGATGCAACGACTGTACAACCGCATCTGGCTACTCGCGGCGGCGGCGCTCGTGTTCTTCGCGCTTTCGTACGTCGCGTGGGGCTGGGTCGACGTCTTTTCCGTTCCACTGGGGTGATTCGATGACGTCACCACTCAAACCCCCGGACGGCAACTGGTGGGATCAGCCGGTCAACAGACGCGAGTCGATCTGGCTCGGGCTGGGCGCCGCCTGGTCGCTCATCCTCTTCGGTTGGATGAGCACCTGGACGCGCGTCGGCGATCAGAACCCGATCGGCGAAACGTTCCGCATCGACGCCGAGGCGTACCGCGAGAAGATGAGCGCGTACAAGGAAGACGGGACCGAGACCGAGGACGGCCTCGTCCCGCCCGGGACGGACATCTATCTCAATGCGATGCGCTTCCAGTGGGACGGCGCACCAGTCATCCTCGAGGCAGGGACGGAGTACGACATTCACCTCAGTTCCATGGACATCCAGCACGGCTTCTCGCTGCGGCCGGAGGACGCGCTCAGCAAGCAGATCAACCTGCAGGTGCTGCCCGGCTACGAGTGGGTTGTCCCGATGACGTTCGACGAGCCAGGCACCTACCACATGATCTGTAACGAGTTCTGCGGGCAGGGGCACAGGACCATGCACGGCACGATCATCGTGGAGGAGTGATATCGATGGCACACAAACTAGACGTTCTCGGCCTGTTCGACAACGAGTACCGCGACGACGGCTTCCGAACCTGCTCGGTGACGGGCCTCGAGATCCACCGATCCGTCGAGAACCTCGTCAAGCTGTTCGGACTCACGGCGGTCGTCGCCCTGCTGTACGGCGGCATCTTCGCCATCACCGTCGCGATGACCCGCTGGGAAGTGATCGGGCTGCTCGACCCTAGCGATTTCTACACGCACCTCAGCATGCACGCGTGGAACCTCCTGATCTTCTGGATGGTGTTCATGGAAATCGCGATCCTCTACGTGGGCGGGCCGATGGTTCTCGGCCGCCGGCTGCCGTTTACGAGCGTTGCGAAGGCCGGCTGGCTCGTGATGGTCGCGGGCGCGCTGCTGGTCAACTACGCGATCTGGACCACCGAGGCGCCCAACGAAGCGCCGCTGTTGACCGCCTACGTGCCGATGCCGATATCGCCGCTATTCTACGCCGGCGCGATCGTCTTCATCCTGGGCACCGTCGTCGCCGCGCTGCCGTTTTTCGTGACGATGTGGTACGAGAAGCGCGAGCATCCGCGGAAGACGCTCCCACTCGTCAGCTTCGCCGCGTTCGTCACGGGAATCATCGCCGTCGAGGCGCTCGTCGGCGGCCTGTTCGCGTTCGTTCCCACCCTGCTGTGGCGACTCGAGTACATCCAGTGGTGGGACGCCGCCTGGTACCGGCAGATGTACTGGATCATCGGCCACGGTACCCAGCAGATCAACCTCGTCGCGATGATCGCGGTCTGGTACTTCCTGACCCACGTTGTCGCCGGCGCGGAGGTCGTCAGCGAGAAGGTCTCGCGGACCGCCTTCATCCTCTATCTGTTCTTCATCAACCTCGGGGCGGCACACCACCTGCTGTCGGATCCCGCAGTGTCGACCGGCTGGCGTCTCTGGAACACGTCCTACGCGTTCTACGGTGCCACGTTCGCGAGTCTGATCCACGCGTTCGCCATTCCGGCGGGAATCGAGGCCGGCCGCCGAAAGCGCGGGAAGGGCGGCGGGCTGTTCGGCTGGTTGACGTCGGCTCCCTGGCGGGACCCGGTGTTCTCCTCGACGATCTTCTCGATCATCCTCTTCGGCTTCCTCGGCGGGATTACGGGGGTTATGATGGGCCAACTGCAACTCAACATGACCTGGCACAACACGTTCGCGACGGTCGGGCACTTCCACGCGACGGTCGTCCTCGGCACCACAGTCGCGTTCATGGGCCTGGTTTTCTTCGTGATCCGAACGATGTTCATGCGCCAGTACGTCTCCGAGCGGCTCGCGTCGATCCAGCCGTTCTTCTACTCGGCCGCGATGGGCGTCGCCGTGTTGATGATGATGTACGTCGGCATTCTCTACGGCGTTCCTCGCCGGACTGCCGAGGTCGTCGAGAATATCCCCGGCACCGAGTTCAGCCTCTCGGCTGCAGCACCCCTGTTCGCCGTCTTCGGGATCTTCGCTCTGCTCGCCATCGCGGGTGGCATCCTCTTCGTTCTCGTGGCAGTCGGCTCGCTGGTCTTCGGCGACCGCGTCGAGAGCGCCGACGATAACGCCGACCTCGTCGCGGACGGCGGGCTGGGCATGGCACAGGACCCCGACGATCCCGTCCACGCCTACGAGATGCGCGGCACGTTCGTCCTCTGTCTGGTCTTCCTCGGTGCCTTCGTCATCACCTACCTGCTGAACTGGTATCTGCTGACCCAGCTCTGGTCGATCGGCGCCTGATCGACCCGACGAACCGCTTCGTTTCACCCACCCATGACACACTCCGACGCCGACGCGACCGCATCGCCGCTATCGTTCGTCAGGCGAGTCCTCGTCCAGGCCTGGCGGGACCTCCTGAGCGTCTACTACGCTAACACGCCGATCTGGCGGCTGTTCAAGAGCGCCGGGCTGCTCTTCTTCGGCTTTTTCTGCTGGTCGGCGAGCAGTCTGGTCCTCTCCTACGGGATCGAGTGGACGATCCTCGAGTTCGTTCGGGCCTACGGCTTCGTCCTCATCCTCTGGGGGCCGCTGACCCACGCCGTGATCGTGCCGCTCGTGATCCGGCTCCGGCGGACCGCCGAACGCCCGATCGTCCGGACGATCGCTCGAAACGGCTCGAAGATCAACATTTCGATCTTTCTGACTATCGTCCTGATACTCGGGACCGCACCCATCTCGCCCATGGTACTCGACTTCCAGTCACCGTTGGGGAACGATTCGGGGACGGACGTTAACCCGGATCTGGTGTGTAGCAAGTCCAGCGGCGAGATCGACTGCCACCTCTCGGACTCGACGGGGATCGACAGCGTCGTCGTGACTAGCGGTGACCGCGAAATCGAGCGCGTCGAGGAGACTCCCTACGAGTTCACGATCCGCGAGGCCGACCTCGAGGAGACCGTCGGCCAGGCGGAGTTCGTCGTCGAACTCCGCGACGAGGACGGCGAGACCCTGCGTCGCTACCGCCGGTACGTGTCGTCGGTTCCGGAGGCGTAGACTCGATCCCATTCTTCCGGTTTTCGCATAGTGGAGTACCCACGAACTAGACCGGTTGGTATCGCTGTTCGTCGCGACCAATAGAATCGGTGACGCACCGACGGGCGATCACAGAAAACCAACAGCAGGCGGTCTGGGGGTTCCGAGCCGATTCAACGACGGTCCTGTTGCGGCCCTCTCCGTCCCTCTTCACATCTGAATTCGGTCACAGCGATTCGTAGGTGAGTGCGAATCGGTGGCGCGAGTACGCTGGAATAGCCTCACGCTTCGAACAGTATCTCGCCACGCTTACTACGCCGATTCGTCGAGGGCGTAAATGCCACCGTCGTCTTCATCGGTGTCGTCCTCTGGACCCCCACAGCCAGCGAGAACGACCGCCGCGACGGTCGCAGACGTGACGAGAAGCCGTCTTCGCTTCATGGATGTGTATTGGTAACGCATATCAATAAGTGTGGGGTGGAGGGGTCGTACTCGAAACGGGACCGACTGTACTCTCCGTGAGACAGTGTTCAAATCGATCGAATGCGAAGCGGCGATGGCGAGACCTCACCGGCGAAACGTGCTCATCGATCGTCCAGCACTGCCCGCGAGGAGTTGACGACGACGATGGTGCTGCTCGCGGCCATCGCAACCGCGGCGAACAGCGGGTTGAGCAGCCCGGCCGCGGCCAGCGGGATCGCCACGGCGTTGTACAGCAGCGCCCAGGCGACGTTCTCGCGAATGCGACGGCGAGTGCCGTTCGCGAGATCGAACACGGAGCGGACGCCGTAGAGGTCGCTCGAGGTGACGACCGCATCGGCGGCGTCCGTCGCGCGAGCCGTCCCGTGGCCGAGCGCGATTCCGACGTCCGCCGCGGCCAGCGCGGGGGCGTCGTTCGTGCCGTCGCCGACCATCGCCGTCACCCCCTCGCGGGAGAGCCGTCGGACGGTCTCGACTTTCCCGTCGGGCGGAACGCCCGCGAAGACGCGATCGACCGCCGGGTGGTCGCGAAACGTCTCGGTCGCGGCCTCGTCGTCACCCGTCAGTACGACCACCTCGTGGTCTGCAAACGACTCGAGGACGTCGCGCCACTCGGCCCGCGTTCGATCGCCGACGACGATGACGGCCCGCGCTCGCCCACCGTAGCCCACGACGGCCGGGAGACGACCGGCCGCTCGAGCCTCGTCGATCGCCCGCTCGAGGTTGTCGGGAACTGGCCCGACCAGTCGCTCGACGAGCGCGGGCGTGCCGACGACGCATCGCTCGCCGTCGACGGTCGCGCTCACGCCTTCGCCGGGGTGGCGCTCGAAGTCGGTCGGCTCGAGCGCGGGCTCGGTTTCGATCGTCTCGCCCCCTTCTGGGTGCTCGAGGTGGCCGCCATCGGACGCGACGGGCGCGCCGCTTTCGGTTCGGTCCGACCGCCCGCGCTCCGCGTGAGCCACGATGGCCTCAGCCGCGGGGTGCTCCGACAGTCGTTCGACGGCCGCGGCGCGGTCGACCGCGTCGGCGTCGCCGCGGACCTCCTGAACGGTCATCTCGCCGGCCGTCAGCGTGCCGGTCTTGTCGAAGACGATCGTTTCGACGGCCGACGCGGACTCGAACAGGGCCGCGTTCGCGACGACAATCCCGCGCTCGAGGGCGTCGCGCAACCCGGAGGCGACCGCCAGCGGCGTCGCCAGACCCATCGCGCACGGACAGGAGACGACCAGTACCGTCAGCCCCGTGAGAACTGCGTCGCTGACTGGCGTCCCCGTCGCGAGCCGCCAGGCCGTGAGGACGACCGCGAGCGTCAGGACGAGCGGGACGAAGATCGTCGCGAGCCGGTCGGCCAGCCGCTGGACGCCCGGCGTCGAACTCTGGATCTCCCACATGAGCGTCGCGATGCGATCGAGCGTGCTCTCGGCACCCTCGCCCGCCTCGAGGACGAGCGCGCTATCGGTGACGATCGCGCCGCCGACGACCCGCTTCCCCGGCCGCTTCGTGACCGGCAGGGACTCGCCGGTGAGGACGGACTCGTCGACCGCCGCCGTCCCCTCGACGACCGTTCCGTCGACGGGGATCCGCTCGCCGGGTTTGACGATGACCTCGTCACCGGCCTCGAGCCGATCGACCGGGACCGTCTCAACTCCCTCCGTCGTTCGGCGAGTCGCGTCGCGAACCCGCGCGGCGGTCACGTCAGTGAGCAGGTCCGTCGCCCGACGCTTGATTCGGCGCTCGTAGTAGGTCCCGAGCGTGACGACCATGATCACGGCAACGGTCACGTCGTAGTAGAGGTGTGTGCTCCCCGTCGCCAGCGCGACCGTGCTGTAGCCGTACGCCGCGGTCGCCGCGATGGCGATCAGCAGGTCCATGTTCGGCTGGCCGACCCGGAGGCTGACGTACGCGCCGCGCAACACGGGATAGCCGGTATAGAACAGGACGCCGCCCGTCAACAGACCGATCATCGCCATCGGCAGGTAGATTCCGACGGGCGACGTCGCGTCAACCGAGAGAATCCCCGTCTCGATCCCCACGTAGCTCGGATAGAGGTAGAACAGGTACCACGGCATGACGAGCATCGCCAGGAACCCACCGATCAGCAGTCGCTGCGCGATCTCCTCGTCGGCTCGAGTCCGCCCCCCGCCCGTGTCGTCGTCGCGGAATCGCGCCTCGTAGCCGTACCCCGAAAGCGCGTCGGGGAGGTCGGCCTCGAGCAGCCGATCGGGGTCGTAGACGACGCGGGCGGTGTCGGTTGCGTAGCTGGCTTCGACGGTCAGAATTCCCTCCTCGCGTTCGCCCAGCAGAGAGACGAACCCCTCGCAGGTCGAGCAGTGCATCCCCTCGATCGCGAGGAACGCCTCCGCACACCCGTCGGGAACCGCTCGTTCGGCGGACTCGGCCGCCCGGTCCACGACGCTCGAGCCGTCCACGTCGTCGACTTCAGCGAGCGTCGCGCTCACCTCGAGGCAACCGCGACAGCAAAAGCGGCCGGCGACGTCGTCCCCGGTCACCGGCGGCTCGGGCGTCGGGAGCCCGCAGAGCGCGCAGGAACTCATCTCATAATCGATACTCGCGGCCGCCGGGTAGCCGTGACGCCGAACGAGTTCGGAACGTCCGCGGTCGGCCGCTCGGCTCGCGGCCGTAAGGGGCTGGAGCAGGTGGCCAGCCGACTCGAGTCCGAATGGGCAGTATTTTTCGCGATCACTGGCCACCGTGGCCGCGTATCGGTTACCGTCGCCTGCGGCAGCCGCCGGCCACCGCGAGCCGCCACGGAAGGACGAATCCGAGCCCGAGTGCGGCGTTGACCAGCAGGAACTCGGGCGGGGCCCCGCCGGGGAAGTACGACGACGCGCGGATCCCGCCGCCGAGCAGCGTGACGGCGAGCCACGCGGCCCCGACCACGGCGACCGTCCGTCCGACGGACTCGAGTGTTCGGCGACGGTACGCGCCCAGTAGCGGGGCGACGATCCCCCAGGCGATCACGAACGGAACCGCTGTTCGGAGGGTGTAGACCGGGTACTCCCACGGCTCGAGCCCGTGGGAGAACAGACCGAATCCGAGAAATGCCGTCACGACGACCGCGTCGGCGGCAGCGAGGGCGACGACGAACGGGTCGGAAGCGACTCGGCCGAGTGGGTTCGGACGCGTGTGTGGGTCGATCATGACTTTCGAAAGCAAACACCGCATAGTGTCGACCGTGACGGATGGGGATCCGCGACGGCCTGTTCCTGGAGTACCCGCGGTGTTAGTCGATCGAACTGACGCACACCGGGGATGCGAGTCCTTTCCCGAACGTGTTCCGGTCGGCTGACTCGAGGACATTCCCTATCGCACGGGACCGATCGCGAAACCGCCCCGACGATGTCGGAGGCTCTACGCCACGCGAGCGTGCTCGAGCAACAGTTCCGTCAGTCGCTCGGGTTCCTCGTGGGGAACCCAGTGACTCACGCCCGGCAGTATCTCGAGGCGGTGCTCCGCACAGAACGCCGCGCTGTCGACCGCCAGTGCGGGGATGAGTGCCGAATCGTCTTCGCCCCAGACGACGAGCGTCGGTGCGGCGACGCGATCGATCGCCGGTATCGGCGGATAACGCGTCGCCGCCCGGTACCAGTTGAGCATTCCAGTGAGCGCGCGGGTTCGGCTCCAGGACCGCCGGTACCGAGCCAGATCAGTCTCGGTGAACGTTCCCGGCGCGGCCGTCTCTCGAAGCGCTCGCTCGAGGAGGTGATACTCGTCGTACCGACACGCGAACTCGGGGAGCCACGGCAGCTGAAAACAGACGGCGTACCAGCTCCGACGCAGTTGCTCGAGGTTCGCGAGTAGCTGCCGACGGTACGCGGTCGGATGCGGCGCGTTGACGACGGCGAGGCGGTCGACGGCCCCGGGGAACCGACACGCGAGGTACCAGGCGACGACCCCGCCCCAGTCGTGGCCGACGACGTGGGCCGCGTCGCGTTCCTCGGTCGCGATCAGGGCGACGACGTCCCGCGCGAGTTCCGCGGTTCGGTACGCTCGCACACCGTCGGGTTTCTCGCTGCGATTGTACCCCCGCTGATCGGGAACGAGGACGCGATAACCGGCGTCGACGAGCGGCGCGATTTGCGTCCGCCACTCGTACCAGTACTCGGGAAACCCGTGGAGCAAGACGACCAGCGGATCCGCTCGATCGCCGGCGGTGACGACGTGTAACTCGACCCCGTTGACTGTTCGGCGGCTCGAGTTCGCGTCGACCCGTTCCGGGATGGCCGACTCGAGTTCCGACTCCGCTACCGTCGCCCGTGTGCTCGTTCCCATTTAGCATCACCTAGCCGCGGACCGTCCTTAGCGGACGTTTTTCCCGGCCGGGCTCGCGCCTCGAGCGCTCCGAGCCGGTTCGGCGCTCACGTCCAGACGCGCAGACAATCCGTCGAGCAGAAGTGGAGGTCGACACTCTCCTCGACGCCGGATTCGACGTAGGTCGTTAGCGTGTACGCAACCTCGTCGGCCTCGCAGTTATCACAGTCCATACTTTCAGTCCCCGGACAGCGACCTTGAGTATGAACTGATTATCTCTCACAGTTGCAGTATTAGTACCTGATTAGACAGCGGTAATAGTATCTTAAAGCCGCCATCGTGACCGGGATCGAGCACTTCGGGGCCGGTCGTCGACTGAACTGAGACGAACAATTCACGTTCGGCCCTCGTGACTGAATGCGCTCTCTTTTCGCACGAGCAGGGTGGCGTTCGAGAAGCGGGCGGTATCGAAACCCTTACTCTCCGGAGGCCGGTGCGAACACGTATGAGCGACGACGCCGTCAGTCCCGAGGAGGTCCGCCACGTCGCGGAGCTGGCTCGCGTCGACCTCGACGACGACGAGGTCGACCGGTTCGCCGGGCAGTTCGCGGACATCCTCGAGTACTTCGAGACGCTAGACGAGGTGCCGGAAGTCGACCGCGACGCCGACCTCGCGAACGTGATGCGACCGGACGAGGAACGCCCCTCGCTCGACAGCGAGGAGGCGCTCCGGAACGCGCCGGAAACCGAGGACGGCTACTTCAGGGGACCCAACGTCTCGTGATCATGTCGGAGAATATTTTCATCACAGAAGCGCGGATCGAGGGCGACGACGACGGCCCGCTCGCGGGAACGACCGTTGCGGTCAAGGACAATATCTCCACCGAGGGCCTCCGAACGACCTGCGGCTCGCGGATGCTCGAGGACTACGTCCCGCCCTACGACGCGACGGTCGTCTCTCGGCTGAAAGACGCCGGTGCGACCATCGTCGGTAAGGCCAACATGGACGAGTTCGGGATGGGGACGACCACCGAGACCTCTCACTTCGGTGCGACGGACAACCCCGCCGCGCCGGGCCACGTTCCCGGCGGCTCTTCGGGTGGCTCCGCGGCCGCCGTCGCCGCCGGCGAGGCCGACCTCGCGCTGGGCTCCGACACCGGCGGCTCGGTCCGCTGCCCGGCCGCCTTCTGCGGCGTCGTCGGTATCAAGCCCACGTACGGGCTGGTTTCCCGATACGGCCTCGTCGCCTACGGCAACAGCTTAGAGCAGATCGGTCCCTTCGGCGAGACCGTCGAGGACGCCGCGGAGTTGCTCGACGTGATCGCCGGGAGCGACGAACGCGATGCGACAACTCGCGAGACGCCGCTCGAAGACGACACGAGCTACGCCGACGCCGCCACCGGCGACGTCGACGGCCTCCGGATCGGCGTTCCGACGGAGCTGCTCGAGGGCGCCGACGAGGGCGTCGTCGAGACGTTCTGGGATGCGCTGGGAGAACTCGAGGACCGCGGCGCGGAGTACCACGAGGTCAGTCTTCCCTCGGTCGAACACGCCGTCGAAGCCTACTACGTAATCGCGATGTCCGAGGCATCGTCGAACCTCGCGCGCTTCGACGGCGTCCGCTACGGCCGTTCGGGCGGCTACGAGGGTAACTGGAATGAGGCGTTCGCCAAGGCCCGCGAGGAAGGGTTCGGCGACGAGGTCAAGCGCCGGATCTTGCTGGGGACCTACGCGCTTTCGGCGGGCTACCACGACAAGTACTACAAGAAGGCCCAGGACGCTCGTGCGTGGGTCAAACAGGACTTCGACGATGCCCTCTCGGAGGCCGACGTGCTCGCGAGTCCCACGATGCCAGTTCCACCGTTCGAACTCGGCGAGAGTCTGGACGACCCCCTCCAGTTGTATCTCGCCGACGCAAACACCGTTCCAGTGAACCTCGCAGACTTGCCCGCGATATCGATTCCGGCGGGCGAGACCGACGGCCTCCCCGTCGGGCTCCAACTCATCGGTCCCGCGTTCGGCGAGGAGCAGTTGATTCGCGCCGCGAGCGCGCTTGCCTGAACTGGCCGCGACGACCGCTACTCACTTTTCGACCGATTCGGTCGCGTCTCAACCTTCGTCGACAGATACATTTTTATACAGTTCTGTCAACTAGGACCATACCGAACGAATCACTGCAAGAGACTCTCATGAAACTCTCACAGAATCAGGAAGTCGAATTCGACGAGTTCTCGAGAGCGTGCGACCTCGTCGAGGAGTATTTCGCCGACACGATCGACAACGTCGCCTTGCACGCACCCGTCTCTCGTCGTCAGCTCATCGCCGTTCTCGCACGCGCACAGCTCTCCGGTCGCCAGCTCGCGGTCGACGGACTCACGGAGGACGGAGAGGTCGTCTATCAGTCGAACGACGAAACGCTGCTCTGGCTCGACGGTGGGTTCTGGACGGACATGCGCGGGCAGCATCACCTGGCGCCCGACGAGGGTCGCGCCGCACGCGAGGTCCACCGCCGACTCATCGAAGCCCTCGACGGCGACGTCTCGTACTATAACCGCGAACGCGACCCCTTCGTCCTCATCGAACGGTTCGATCCCTACGAGTAGTCCCATCGGCACCGCCGGTGGATGTCCGTTGACGGAACTCGAGCGGCGCTCCCTGCGACCGTTCGAGGGAACTATCTATCAGCACTGACCACTCTCACGCTCGAGACGACGGAACGCGTTCGTTCGAGATCGTTCCGTAGCCACCTCGAGCTCTCGATGGCCACGGCGTATTCATGTCGAGCCGTTATCTATCAGCGAAGGGTAATCAGGGTGTGCCCATCGCTCCGGACCCCGACGAGATATTCGAACGGGCAGTCGAGGAAGGCGAACGGCGACTCGACCAATCACTGCTCGAGCTGACGGCGACCAGCTTTATCGCGGGGTTCACGATCGTCTTCGGCATCGCAGCGCTGGGGGTCGTCGACGCGCTGGTCGAACCGCGGTTCGGCGACGTCGCGCACATCGCGGGTGCGCTCTCCTTCGGCGTCGGCGTCGTCTTCTTGGTCGTCGGCCGGTCGGAACTGTTCAACGAGAACTTCTTCGACCCGGCCGCGAAGGCCGTCGATCGAGATGGGTCCTGGCTGCTCGGGCCGCTCCTTCGACTGTGGACCGTCACCCTCGTCGTCAATCTCGTCGGCGGGTTCCTCTTCGCGTTCGTCTTCGCGGTCGACGGCGTCCTCCCGTCGGGATCGGCACACGCGCTCTCTCGGACCGCCGAAGGGATCGTCCACCGACCGATGCGGGGGATGTTCGCGAGCGCCATCATCGGTGGCGCGCTCGTGAGTCTCCTGTCGTACCTCCTCGAGGCCGTCAACAGCGTCCGGAGCCGCATCACGATTGCGTACATCGTCGGGTTCCTGCTAGCTCTGGGCCCGTTCGACCACGTGGTAGTCACCGCGATTCACGTGTTTTTCGGGTTCCTCTTCAGTACAGGTATCGGCTACTGGGCGCTGGCCGAAACGATCGTCATCGCGACCGCAGGAAACCTCGTCGGGGGATTGGGGCTGGTCACGTTCACCCACGTCGCTCAAGTGCGGGGCGCGCGGGATCCGACCGGATCGGCCGAAACCTGACCGGCTACTACGACGAACCGATCACTCCTCGTACGCGAGGTTCATGATCCACTGCGAGAAGGCGTCGCTGTTGGGGTCAACCTCCTCCTCGCCGATAAACGGCGAGAGCATGTCGCCGGCCATCAGGAGGGTGAAATCGAGGTCTCGAGCGGTCGGTGAGACGTAGTAGGTGTTGTGGCCGTCGTACACGGTCTCCTCGCGATCGACGAGTTCCTTCTCGACGAGCGACTCGACGATTCGGCTTCCTTTGCGCGAGGAGACGTCCAGTTCCTTCCAGAAGTCGCTCTGGTGGATACCGCCGGACTCGCGGACGAGCTCGAGCCCGGCCCGCTCGTCCTCGGTGAGTTCGGCTTCGGCCGCGGTAACGCTCACGGTGACCACCTCGCCGTGTGCGTCGCTACAGGCAGGAGTGCGTCCATATCCATACGAGATGGAGCGAGCCGCTTAAATGTGCCCTTCCCCTTCGAGTGCAGAGTCCTCGTCGGTCTCGTGGCCCCCGTGTTCGGGATCGGTCGCACCGTCGCCGGTTCTGACGGATACGTCGTCGTAGCTCGTTCGACACGGCGGCCCCGGTGCGAAGGCGTATCGCGCCGTCTCCGGACCGAGCGCGATCAGCGACGACGATCGCGTCCCGTACCCATTTCGGTGGATGCAGACGCCGAACTCGTGGTCGCCGAGCACGTCACCCGCCCGCTCGAGCCACGCCGCAGCGCTCTCTCCGGACTCGGGCGCGAGCGCCTCTCGCACTGATTTCGCGTTCGCCGCTTGCTCTCGACCCGCATCGGTCCGGACCGACGGGACGTCGACCGCGTCGTCGACGGCGACGTTGACGACGACGTGAACCCCCGGCTCGAACTCGGTCAGGGAGAGCGCGCCGTCCCACTCGTAACAGAACGCGTCCGCCGCGTCGGCCACGACGAGGTAGAAGCCGTCGTACTCGTCGGCGTCGGTCGCCGCTTCGACGATCGATTTCGCATCCGCGGCAGAGCGTGCCTCGAGTACGTCGGCGACGAGCAATCCCCGAGAGCGCTCGCCGGCGAGATCGGCGTCGGTCCACTTGTTCGTGATACCGACGAAGACGCCGTACTCGTTGTAGCCGATCCAGGTGCCGCCGGCTTCGGCGTCGCTCGGCGCGACGATCAGCGGCTCCTCACTGTAGACGGCGGGCGGCAGCGCTTCGCGCTCGAGTGCCTCGTCACGGTTCGCGGCGACCGCGACCGGCGCGTCGTCGAAGACCTGCCAGGCGAGCGTGAGCGTACACACGGGTCGGCGTAGGGACGCCACCGTCTTAACTTCGGCTCCGATAGGGCGCTCGCTCAATCGTCGTCAGTCACGCTGCGGGTAGTCCGCTGCCGGCGGACCGTCTGGGGACCCAATCGTTCCCGCTCGTCGTCCCGGACGTAGTCCCGGGCGACGACGTAACTGCCATACAGGATGAGCAACAGGAACAGCGAGAACGGGAGCGCCATCGTCACCGAGAGCGACTCGATGGCGCTGAACTCCTCGAGTCGGAGTGACATCATCCCGAAGAGCGCGAGCAGCGCGCCCCACCACGCGCGGTTTCGCGGGTTGGGGTTCTCGTCGCCCAGCGTAATGGCCGAGATCATGAACACCGCCGAGTCGAGCGACGTGATGATGTAGCCGGCGATGATGAGAACGAACAGCACCGCGAGCACCGTGCCGAACGGCGTGATCTCGAGCGCTCTCGCGACGGCTGCGGGATTGCCTGCCGAGGCCATCGCTTCGGCGACCGGTTCCTGATAGCCCGGCGCGAGCACCCAGCCACCGATGAGACCGTGCTGGATCCACGTGAAGACCGTCGGGACGACGACGAGCACGGCGAACATCTCCCGGATGGTCCGCCCCTTCGAGACGCGGGCGACGAAACTGCCGACGAAGATGCTCCAGGCGGCCCACCAGGCCCACCAGAAACCGGTCCAGTTGGCCGCCCAGTTGCCCTCGGCTCCCGGCGCTGTGTACAGCGTCAGCCGGAACATATCGCTGAGCCAGACGCCCGTCGCGTCCAGACTCAGTTCGAGCATGTAGAGCGTCGGTCCGACCACCACGAGCACGGCCATCGCGACGCCGATGAGCACCACCGTCGCTCGAGCCGCGTTGCGGATCCCTTTTCGGAGGCCGAGCCAGACATCAGCAAGGAAGACGGCGCCGATCAGCGCGAACACCGCGTAGGTCAGGACCGTCGCGTCGAGTCCGAACACGCGGCTGAGGATCGCCGACATCGTCTGAGCGCTGAAGCCGAGCGTCGTCGAGATGCCGCCGATCGTGGCGATGAGCGCCGCCAGATCGACCAGCCAGTAGAGCCCGGGGATGCGATCTTTGTCGACGACACCGGTGAGCATCGAACTGATCTTGTACTCGCCGACGCCGTCCGTGTAGACCACGATCCCGAAGGCGATCGCAACGGGGAGATACCACATCGCCAGCCCCGGGAACACCTCGTGAATGAACATGAAGGCCAGTGCCATCGACTCGGCTGATGCGCCCTGGACGGGGGCGGGATCCGGCGGCGGATGCTGGACGATCGACACCGGTTCCGCGACGCCCCAGATGAGAACCGAGGCACCGAACCCGACGGTGAACACCATCGATAGCCACGAAAAGAGGCCGAACTCCGGTTCGGCGTCGGGGCCGCCGATACGGAGCCGACCGTATCGTGAGACTGTGAAGGCGAAGACGGAAATGAGTAGAACGAACCCGAGGAGGATGAACCACCAGCCGAAGTAGGTGAGTATCCATCCCTTCGCACCGGTGAGAACGCTGCTCAGCAGCGACGGCCGGAAAAAGCCGAACCCGCCGAGCGAGAGCATCACGCCCATCGTCACGAAAAAGAGGGCCCGCTCCGCCCGCGATGCGTCCTCGAGGCCGAGAAGTTTCCCCGCGTTCATCGGTCGACCCCCCTGAGAGTGCCGTCAACACTGAGAGCGCTGTCAACACTGAGAGCGCTGTCAACACTGAGAGCGCTGTCAACACTGAGAGCGCTGTCAACACTGAGAGCGCTGTCAACACTGAGAGCGCTGTCAACACTGAGAGCGCTGTCAACACCACAGTTGTTTGACCGCGTGATCTTCGGCCGCGTGATGTCGCTACTCACAATTTTGTGAGCTACCATCAGATGTGTCCCGAATCCCGCAGCTAAATACTGATATACTCTTTGTCTCGAGACCGTCTCCAGAGCCGTTACCACACTCGACCCTGCCGTCTCGATACCGTTCTCCTCGGCGGAAACGGAGCGGGACTCCGTCCCTTGGGCAGTCGGATGTCGCTCGATACCGGCTACCGCCGAATCACGGCGACTCGGCCGGGTCGATGCCGCCCTCGAGCAGCCGATCCCGAACCGCATCGCGGTCGACGGTTCCCGACGCTGTCCGGGGAAGTTCATCGGCGAACCTGATCGTCTTCGGTCGCTTGAACCCGGCGAGGCGATCGTCACAGTGAGCGAGCAGCGACTGCTCGAGCCGCCCGTCCGAATCGATTTCGGGGTCGGGAACGACGAGCGCTGCGACCCGTTCGCCCCACTCCTCGTCGGCGAGCCCGACGACTGCGGCGTCGGCGACGCGAGGATGCGATCGAAGCACCGCGACGACCGCCCCGGGATCGACGTTCTCGCCGCCGGTGACGATCCGATCGCTACGGCGATTGAGGATCCACAGTCGTCCGTCCGCGTCGCGATAGCCGACATCGCCAGTGTGTAATCCGCGCTCGCCGAACGCGGACGCGGTGTTCGCCTCGTCGAGATAGCCCGGCGTCACCGTCGGTCCCGACACGACGAGTTCTCCCTCTTCGTCGGGCCCGACCGTTGTGCCGGTCTCGTCGACGACGGAGACGTCGGTGAACAACAGCGGCTGTCCAACGGTGCCCTCGTACGTGTCGATTTCCGTCGGCGTCGCCGTCGCGATCTGGGAGGCCGTTTCGGTCATCCCGTAGGTCGGATGCACCGGAACGTCCGCCGTCCGGCAGCGCTCGAGCAACTCGCTCGAGGCCGGTGCGCCGCCGAGCAGGACGAATCGCAGTGTGTCGGCCGGTTCCCAGCCGGCCTCGAGCAGGCGCTTGCACATCGTCGGGACGAGCGAGACGCCCGTAACGTCGTACTCCTCGAGCACGCGCGCGGTCGATTCCCCGCCGAACTCGCGCTGGATCACGACGGGTGTGCCGTACAGCGCCGACCGGAGGACCGGTGCCAGCCCGCCCATGTGGTACATCGGGAGACAGCACAGCCATCGATCGCTCGGCAGCACGCCGAGTCGGAACACGGAGGCCGTGGCGCTCGCGACCAGATTGCCGACCGTCAGCCGGACGCCCTTTGGCTCCCCGGACGTCCCGGAGGTGAACATGAGCAGCTGCGTGTCGTCGCGCTCGAGCGGGACCGGGTCGACCGATCGGCCGTCGAGCCCGCGGTCGGTCTCAGTCGCGTCGCTCAGCTCGGACGAGAGCAGCGATCCCGTCCGGTCGTCGTTCGGTTCATCGACCGAGCGAACGTCGACCGACTCGGTTTCGGCCGCGATTTCGAGCGCCGCGGCTTCGGTGTCCCGCTCGCAGACGACGGCGGTGATATCGGTCCGCTCAGCTTTCGAAACGAGTTCGCCGGTCGTCTCGCGAACGTTGAGCGGGACGACGGTCGTTCCGGTCCGCATCGCAGCGAAAAAGAGGGTCGCGAAGGCCGGGCGCGTGTCCATCAGAACGCCGATTCGCTGAGAGTCGCCTCGCTCCGCGTCGCTTCGCTCGAGGACGGCCGACTCGAGGGCTGACGCGGCGCGGTCGACGCGACGATCGAACTCGCGAAAACTCCACGCCGCGTCGGTCTCGATATCGAGCAGCGCCGTCCGCTGTGGCGTCGCGGCCGCGCGGTGGGCGATCGGATCGCGCGTCGGCCAGTCGACTGGGCCCGGAGTCATCGCTCACTCCAGACGTCCGAGACGCCGAGTCCCTTCGCCTGCGGGACGACCGCCGACCCCTTCTCGAGCAACACGGGATCCCGCCCGAGATCCGCCGCGAGCAGTTCGCCGGTCGCGAGCCCGCAGGCCGGCACGTCGGGGATCGCCGCTGCGAGGTGGACCGCACCCGTCCGGGCGACGACCCCGTCGATCGTCGTCGTCACCAACGGCGTGATATCGAGTTCGGTCAGCCAGGCCGCGACCTTGCGGGCGACGTCGATTCCGCCGAGTGCCATCGGCTTCAGAACGACGACGTCCGCCGCGTCGGCCTCACAGATCGAGTCGACGCCGTGCTCGAGCAGTCCCTCGTCGAGTGCGATCGAGACGCCGCGACTCATCGCCCGAAGGTCGGCGTGTCCCTCGAGCGCGCCAGCGGGCAGCGGCTGCTCGAGGATCGAAACCCCTAGATCCGCGAATGCGTCGAGCGCCGATTCGGCTTCCTCGTAGGTCCACGCCTCGTTGGCGTCGGCCCGCAGCTCGACGCTCGAGCCGACGGCGTCGCGAACGCGACGAACGCGCTCGATATCGTCCTCGACGCTTCGGATCCCCACCTTCAGCTTGCAGCAATCGAAGCCGCGATCGACCGCCCGACGTGCTTCGGACACCGTTTCTGCGGGGGAGCCGTCGCCGATCGTCGCGTTGACGGGAACCCGACCCACCATCGGCCCCTGGCCGAGATAGCGGTACAGCGGCGTCGACTCGCGCGTCGCCTGCAGGTCCGCGAGCGCGAGCGAGAGCGCGTGTCTGGCCGCGACCTGCCGGTCGACGGTCTCGAGCGCCTCGCTTGGCCCGCCCGTCCGAAGCGCGTCCCAAGCGCGCTCGAGCGCCCGTTCGCAGTCTTCGAGGGACTCGGTCCACCCCTGAAGCGGCGTGGCTTCACCGTAGCCGACGGCGGGTTCGGGCAGGACTCCACCGCCGGTTCCGTTCGGATCGGTATCGCTGCTCTCGTCGACCAACCGGACGAGAAATCCGTCCCGCGAGTCGATCGTCCCGTCGGCCGTCTGCAGCGGCTCGGCAAGGGGGAGCGAGAACGATCGGTACTCGAGGGAAAGGTCGTCGGTCTGACTCATAGGACCACCAGCCCCCCCGCGAAACAGATCGCGTACATCGCGAGCAGTTTGCCGGTCCCCTCGAGTGCCGGGTTGAGCGCCTCGCCGTCGGTTCGCGTACAGACGGTTCGGGCGACCATCGCGGCGTAGGGCAGCGTGACGAGCGGGAGCAACACGCCGGGGCCGAAACCGGCTGCGAGCCAGAACCAGACCGGGACGACGTAGGCGAGCGCGAGCATGGCGACGTACTCGAGGCGGCTCCACCGGTAGCCGAGCCGAACTGCGAGCGTCCGTTTGCCGGTCTCGGCGTCGGTCTCCAGATCGCGGACGTTGTTCACGACGAGGATGGCGGTCGAAATCCCGGCGACGGGCAGGCTCGCCACGACGGCTTCGAGCGGTATCGTTCCGTCGGGGATCGTCGTCGCCAGCGGCTCCGCGAGGACGGCCGCGGCCTGGACGTAGTAGGTCCCGGTCACGGCGACGAGGCCGAAGAAGACGAAGACGAACAGGTCTCCGAGGCCGTGATAGCCCAGCGGGTAGGGGCCGCCGGTGTAGGCCCAGCCACAGAAGACGCTCACGAGCCCGATTACGAGGATCGGAAGCCCGCCGACGTAGACGAGATAGGTCCCGGTGAGGATCGCCAGCCCGAACGTCACGGCGGTCGCGAGCTTCACCTGCTCGGGCGAGATGAGCCCCGACTGGGTTACGCGGGTAAAGCCCTCGCGATCCGCCGTGTCGGCACCCTTGACCGCGTCGTAGTAGTCGTTGGCGAAATTCGTTCCAATCTGTATCAACGCCGATCCGACGAACGCCATCACTGCCGGCAACAGCGCGAACACCCCCTCGTCGGCTGCCAGCCCCGTCCCCACGATGATCGGGGCCGCAGCCGCGGGCAAGGTCTGGGGGCGGGCCGCCATCAGCCACGCCTTCGTCCGTGATATCTCGACCTCGGCCGAACTCATTAATCGAGTGTCCCACTCGAGAGAGTGTCAACGTTGGCATTGCGAGCCGACCGATGCCCTATCGACAGTGAAATTACGGCTCGGGAACCACCAGCTCGAGTGGCTCCATCTCGACGAACGCGGTCTCGTATCCCTGGTGTCGCGCCGTTTGCGGCGGTGATTCGACCGTGATCGGTACCGAATCGCCCGGTCGCGCGTCCGCGAGGGACACTCCGTAGTGGACCCCGAACTCGCTATCGAGCGTTTGCGTGAACTCGAGCGGCTCGTCGACGGCTGGTTCCCCGTCCCGTTCGACCCCAGCGCGCAGCGACATGTTCGCGAGCGGCACGCGGTTGTACGGCGTCCGCGGCGAGACGAGCAGGTATCGGTCGTCGCCGTCGGCCAGCCGCGAACCGGACTCGAGCAGCGTGGCGACGAACGCCGCATCGCCGCTCATCGGTACTTCGTCACCCGAGTCCGTCCCGGAGTCAGCGTCCGGATCGAGCAACTGGGTTCCGGGGTAGTCGTCGGCGGGTGGCAGTGCGGAGTACGGAACCTCGGAGTGCGTTCCCTCCGTTTCTCCGTCGTTATCGTCGGTCATGGGTTCGAGCGCGCCCTGGTCACCCCAGCGCTCTCGGTCGAGGAGGTCGATGCCGCCGACGACCTCCTGGCGGAAGGTGTCGTCGTAGGTAAATTCGAACGTCACCGTCTCGATCTCGCCGAAGCGTCCCGCGAACGCACCGGTTCGCCGCATCGAAACGGGCGGCAGTTCGATCCTGACGGCATAGGTGCCATCGCTCGGGAGGGAGACGTTGTCCCCGACGTGGAGTCCCATCTCCTGGGAGAGCATCGGCCACAGCGACGATCGTCGCCGCCAGTCGTCCTCGCCGTCGATCGTCACTCGGGGCGTGCCGTCGACGGGAAGCACGCGCTCCGTCGCCGGGTCCCAGACGACGATCATCAGGTGAATCCCGCGGCTGCCGTCGGGTTCGACGAGCTGGCGATCGGTCCCGGTGACGAGCCAGAACGGATGCGGGTACGAGAGCATCGGTGCCAGCGCGTAGTCGCCGGCCTGCACCGGCTCGAGGACTCGCATCGATTTCCGGTGGCCGGGGAGATAGACCGCGTCCGGCGGGTTCTCGATCATCGGAATCGGCGCGGCTCCCGCGGCATCGTCGCCGTCGCGTTCGGCTCCGGTTTCGCGGTCGCCGCTGCTCTCGTTACCCTCCTTCGTTCCGCTACCCGGCGCTGTACAGCCTGCAACGGAGAGCACAGCCGGGACGACGGCCGTCCGTCGGAGATACGTTCGTCGATTCATAGCGGGTCGAATTACTCGAGCGGCGGACAAGCGGCTGCCCGGCCGCTCAGTAGTGCCACGGGTAGTCGTCGAAATCGGGGTCACGACCCTCGACGAAGGCGTCCCGTCCCTCCGCCGCCTCGTCGGTCATGTACCCCAGCCGCGTCGCCTCGCCCGCGAAGACCTGCTGGCCGACCATCCCGTCGTCGGTCATGTTGAACGCGTATTTGAGCATCCGCATCGCCGTTGGGCTCTTGGAATTGATGCGCTCGCCCCACTCGAGTGCGGTCGCCTCGAGTTCCTCGTGTGGCACCGCTTCGTTGACCATGCCCATCTCCGCGGCCTCCGCGGCGTCGTAGGTCTTCCCGAGGAAGAACACCTCGCGGGCCTTTTTCTGGCCGATTTGCTTGGCGAGGTACGCCGAACCGAAGCCGGCGTCGTAGCTCGCCACGTCGGGGTCGGTCTGGAGGAACTTCGCGTGCTCCTCGCTCGCGAGCGTGAGATCGCAGACGACGTGCAGCGAGTGGCCGCCGCCGACGGCCCACCCCGGGACGACGCAGACGACGACCTTCGGAATGTGCCGGATGAGACGCTGGACCTCGAGAATGTGCAATCGACCCTGCTCCGATGCCCGTTCTTCGTCTCCTTCATATTGATAGCCGTCCTCGCCGCGAATCGTCTGGTCGCCGCCGGAACAGAAGGCCCACCCCCCATCTTTCGACGACGGACCGTTCCCGGTCAGCAGGATGCAGCCGACGTCGGTCTGGCGCTTGGCGTGGTCCAGCGCGTCGTACAGTTCGTCGACGGTCCCCGGCCGAAAGGCGTTGCGAACGTCGGGTCGATCGAACGCGATCCGAACCGTTCCGGAATCGACCGCCCGGTGGTACGTGATGTCCTCGAACTCGTCGTTCAGGTCCGCCGCCTCCCACTGCTCCGGATCGAAGCGTTCCGAAACCATTTGCTCGAGTGTGGTGTGCGGGACGTGAAATAGGTTCTCGTCGCGATTCGGCCGATTTCATATAGCGATATATGATTTAGATGTCGGATGCAGACCGAATTTCCGTGCCAGCGAGTGCTGCGGTCACGGCGCGATCACCGTTCGCGAGTGACAGTCATCTAGCCCGAGTGGTTTTTTACCCGGCCGCCGAAGCGCTCACGCGATGGGCGAGTCGTACTACGAGGTGCTCGAGGTCGATTCCGATGCCACCCGAGACGAGATCGAATCGGCCTACCGCGAGCGCGTCCTCGAGACGCATCCGGATCACTCCGACGACCCCGACGCGGCCGAGCGGTTCCAGCGGGTCACGACCGCGAAGTCGGTGCTCACGGACGGCACGGAGCGCGCACGCTACGATCGGCTCGGCCACGACGCCTACGTCAGTCTCGCGCGGGGACCTGCTGGTGGGGAACCCTCGAGCGGCGGCGATGACGCGAACGGTGCAGCCGACTCGAGCGGCGCGGGCACGGGTGGTTCCGCGACCGACAGCGGCGGGGCGACTGAGAATGGCCGGAGGAAATCGGGCCGCTCGAGTGGGGCGCGGACGGACCGGCGGACCCGAAGCGGGACCGACGGCGACAGCAGCGCTCGAGCGGGGAGCCATCACGCGCGCCAGCGGAGCCATCGGCAACGCCGACGGAAGAAGCGACGAGCGACGGGCGACTGGCCCTTCGACGGTGGCCGATCACAGCCGAACGGGGCCCCGAATTCGGGACCGACGGCGGGACCCGGGGGTGCGGCGGACGCCGACGGCGACGGTGTGGCCGGGTTTCGCTACGCCGTCCACGACTGGGACGGTGCGGTCGATCTCGAGTGGGAGGGGCAACCGATCGATGGAACGACGGCGGTTTCGGTGGGATCAATTGCGTTCCTCTACCCGATGCTCGTCGTTGCGAGTCTGACGCCGCTGTTTTCACTGCCGGTGAACGCGATCGTCGCCGCGTGCACGCTCCTGTTGATCGGCTACCTGCTCACGATGCCTCGAGTCGCGATGGGGACGTTCGGCGTCTGGAGCGTCCTCTTTCCGGCCGGGATGGTGGGGTTTTCGCTGGTCGATCCGCTCTCCCCCTTCGGTTTGCTGGCGCTCGGGTTCGCCTGGATTCCGTTCGGCTATGCCGTCGCCCTCTGGTGGGTTCTTCGGCCATGAAGTGATGAATTCGTTCGTAATATCGAGATCAGAGGGACAAGTGTCCTGCTCTCGTGGACACAGGGAATTTCCACACCCTCCCCAGCCGATTCGCTCGCTCCCGTTGGTCACTCACTCATCCCTCGCACGAGGTCGTCGCTCGTCCTCGTTATCACTCGGACGACCAACAGCGCGCGCCACCGCATACCGTTTTATCAGTCGAGAACGAGGCCGGGGGGACTCCAAATCAGTCCGAACCGTCGACAGCGTCGTCTTCGAGCGCACTCGCGACCGCGTCCGTAGCCCGCCCCGCGAGCGCGTCGCGCCGCCGGTGGTTCGCTTCGGAATCGAATTCGACGGCGAGGACCTGTGTGCCCGCGGCCTCGAGCGATCGGCGATATGCGGCCGCGAAGTCCGCGGGAGCCACGCGCTCGAACTCGAGGCCGTACATTTCACCGAGCGCGTCAAACTCGAGGCCGTGGGGCGTTTTGAACTGCTGGGTGAATGGCGGATCGAACTCCTCGATCGGGAGTTTGTGAAAGATACCGCCGCCGTCGTTGTCGAGCAGTACGATCGTCGCGTCAACGTCGCAGCGATCGACCGCGAGCAGCCCGTTCGAATCGTGGTAGAACGCCAGGTCGCCGGTGACGAGCACGAGCGGGTCGTCAGTCGCGCTGCCGGCACCGAGCGCCGTGCTCGTAATCCCGTCGATCCCGCTCGCGCCGCGGTTTCCGAGCACCGTCAGGTCGGCCGCTTGCGGCCGGCCGAACCGGTCGGCGTCCCGGATTGGCATGCTGTTCGAGACGAACACCGTCGCCGGGTCCGGCGCGTTCGAAAAGACGGCTGCGAGGATCGCGCCCTCGAACGGCTCCGACTCGAGCGCGCTCGCGGTCAGCGCCTCGTCGCGAATCTCCCAGTGGCGTCGTTCGGCCGCATCGAACCGGGCGCGCCAATCGTCAGCGGTCGCCGCGTGCGGCATCGAATCCTCGGGCGCGCTTTCGGCGCGATCGCTCTCATCGAGCGCCTCGAGCAAGCCGTCGATGACGGCCCCGGGATCGGCCGCCAGCAGGTCCGTCGCGGTGAACGTCGCTTCGCGCCACGCGCCCGCGGGATCGAGCAGGAACTGCCTGGCGTCGGCGTCTCGAAGCCAGTGTCGGAGCGGTTTCGACGTCGGAGAGGCTCCGAATCGGAGGACGACGTCCGGCGACGGAAGTTCGGCGATGTAGGCGTCGTAGCCGCCGTAGATCGAGCGCGGCTCCTTGCGGTTCTCCCCGCCCGTCGGCCCGACGTGCGGACCGAACCGAAGTCCCGAGAGCGGATCCGCGAGTATCGGCGCGCCGAGCCGGTCGGCGAGTTCGGTGACCGCGGCGGGCTCGAGACCGATCAGACCGTCCGGATCGGCGGGTCCCGCGACGAACAGCGGCCGATCGGCCGCCTCGAGTGCACCCAGCAGCCGTCGGTGGTCGTCGTCCCCGAGCGCTCGCGTCCCGCCGGTCGTTTCGACGAACGGCCCGTCTCGTCCCCTTCCGGCCAGCGTCTCGGCGAACGACTCGGGGATATCGCCGGGCACGTCGATCGGCTCGAGGGGCTTTCGGAACGGACAGTTGAGGTGGACCGGACCCGGCGGGACGCCGGTCGTTTCGGCGAGCGCTCGCGCAGCGGTCGTCCGAAGACTTCGCACCGTCCGCTCGTCTGGTTCGGGTTCGGGCAGTTCCGCGTCCCACCGCACTGCATCGCCGTAGAGTTTGACCTGGTCGACGGTCTGATTCGCCCCACTATCGCGCAGTTCGGGCGGTCGGTCCGCCGTCAGAACCAGCAGCGGGACGCGGGCCCGATCGGCCTCCATCACCGCGGGGTGGAAGTTCGCGGCCGCCGTCCCGGAGGTACAGACCAGCGCCGTCGGCTTGCCGGTCCGCCGTGCGCGGCCGAGTGCGAAGTAGGCCGCGGCGCGCTCGTCGAGGTGCGAGTAGACGTCGATCTCGGCGTGCTCGGCGAAGGCGACCGTCAGCGGCGTCGATCGGCTGCCGGGCGCGAGACAGACGGCCTCGAGGCCGCCCTTTGCGAGTTCGTCGGCGAGGACGCGACCCCAGAGGGTCGCGCGGTTGGGTGCGGTCATTGGATCAGGTACTACCGTAATTCGTCGAGGATCGGCCGGAACTTCAGTTGTACTTCGTCCCACTCGTCGTCGGGATCGCTGTCGGCGACGATTCCGTTCCCCGCGAACAGCGTCACCGTCTCGTCGCTCGCGACGCCGGAGCGAAGCGCGACCGCGAACTCGCCGTCGCCGGCGGCGTCGAACCAGCCGACCGGCGCAGCGTACCAGCCCCGATCGAACGGCTCCGCGTCGCGGATCGTCTCCCAAGCCGCGTCGGGCGGGACGCCGCCGACCGCGGGCGTCGGATGAAGCGCCTCGACGATCTCGAGGACGTGACGGTCGCCCTCGAGCGTCGCCTCGATCGGCGTCTGCAGATGCTGAATGGTCGCCAACCGGCGAATCGTCTGCTCGCGAACGGTAAGATCTCGTGCGAACGGGGCGAGCTGTTCGCAGATCGCGTCGACAACGAGCCCGTGCTCGTCCTGGAACTTCGCGTCGGCCCGCATCCGTTCGACGTGCGTCTCGTCTTCGGCCGGCGTTTCACCTCGGGGGACCGAGCCGGCCAGCGCTTCTGTCTCGACGCGGTCGCCGCGTTTCGAAACGAGTCGCTCCGGCGGTGCACCGAAGAACGTACCGCCGACATCGTGAGCGACCAGAAATCGATAACAGTTGGGGTACTGGCGTCCCAGCCGCTCGAGCGTCGCGGGAACGTCGATCGGCCCCTCGAGGTCGACCGAAAGGGCCTGCGCGAGGACGACTTTCGCGAGCCGTCCCGCAGCGATTCGTTCGAGAGCGGTTTCGACCTGATCGGTCCACTCCGCCGGCGAGGTAGTGCGCCGCGTTCCGGCGACGCCGGGTGGCGAAGCGCCCGGACCCGTCGTCGACTGCGTCGTCAGGCGGTCGTGCCAGTGCTCGAGGCGGTCCTCGGCCTCGTTCGCTCGGCTTCCGACGGCCGTCAACCACGTCCTGTCGTCGGTGCGGGTCACGAGGACCTGCGGAACGACGAACGAGGCCGCGTCGAAGCCGGCCCAGGGGGCGGCCGGCTCGTGGCCGTCGTGAAACGAAAAACCGCCAATCGCCCGCGGTCGGGCCGCCGCGGGCCCGTCGTGTGTGAGCCGGTCGAACGCTCGGCTCGCCTGCGATCGAATTCGATCGAATCTGTCGGTACCGTCCGCGGTAAACCGAACGGCGACACCTCGACCGACGAGTTCGAGACCGTCGGGATCGGCCCACTGGATGCGTGAATCTGCATTTCCGTCAAGGATCGAACTGACGGAAACACTCCCCAGATCGCGGCTCCGGCTGACGAGTTCGACGGCGTCGTCCACCGACTCGGTCTCACCAGCCAGTCGGCCCTCGCCCGACGATCGGTCCATCGACACCACGTCAGGACCGCCCCGCCTTCAGCCTAACTATTTGCAGACCGATCGCGAAACGGGTCCCCTTCGCAGGTCTCGCCGGAATCGACGCTAGCTGTACCGCTCTTCCTGCCACGGGTCTGCAGTCTGGGAGTACCCCCGGCGCTCCCAGTACCCCCGCTGGGGTTCCGTAAGAAATTCGATGCCGTCGACCCACTTCGCACCCTTGTAGGCGTACTTGTGAGGCGTGACCACCCGGAGCGGGCCGCCGTGATCTTCGGGGAGCGGTTCGCCGTCGAACGCCCACGTGAACAGGACGTCATCGCGCATGCAGTCCTCGAGCGGGAGATCGGTCGTGTAGTCGTCCAGCGCCGAGAACATGACGTGAACCGCGTCGTCGTGAACACCGGCTCGGGCGGCGATGTCGGGGAACGAGACGCCGGTAAACTCGCAGTCGAACTTGCTCCAGCCGGTCACGCAGTGAAAGTCCTGCCGTTGCGTGACGGTCGGTAACTCTCGAAACTCGGCCCACGAGAACGTCAGTTCCTCGTCGACTGCACCGGTGACGGTGAACTCCCACGTCTCGGGATCCCAGTTGGGGGTTCCGCTCTTCGAAAGGACGGGAAACGCGGACGTCTCGCGCTGTCCCGGCGGCAGTCGATCGTCGCCAAACTCCTGATAGAGCTCAGTCACATCCGTCGGGTTCATACTCGTGCGTACGCCGCGATAGACGTAGATCTGACGCCATCACCTGAGACGGTCTGTTGTCCCTCTCACCTGATGCGGTCTGTTGTACCCGGATTTCGGTGCACCCGTATCGGGTCGGGGGTGCGTCGGAACTGACTGACAGCACTCCAACTGAGTGTCGCGTTCGATTCGGTCCGGTCGGTGGCTCGGGCTCGAGTCCCTGGCACGAGAGCCCCGGATGAGCAAATCGGATGGACACTGAGATGCGAGTACCGCCGCGACCGAGACGGTCGCCCCAGAGCAATCCCAAATTGGCAAGCGGGGACCGGGACAACAACTGGTCGAAACGATACACTCACGGACACAACTCGGGGGTTTCCGGCGAAACCCTCGCCATCCCTTAGTACGGTCTCGGCGACGGCTATCAATGCATGGCGAGCAAACAACAGCTAACGGAACGGGAACTGTCCGGACAGGAACCAGCGGAGATCGGCCAACAGGCGATGGGCCCCGCAGTCGTCGCGTCGGCCGCGTCGGTCGGCCTCTCGTTGTACTACTTCTTCTTCCGCGGAAAGCGCGAGCTCGGCGCGTTCGTCGGTCTCTGGCCGCCGACGATCCTCGCGTTCGCGAGTTATTTCAATCAGCGGAAGATGAGCCAGCAACTCGAGACGCTGACCCAGCCCGGGACCAAACTGAAGGACGCGTTCGATTCGATGATGGGCAACCGCTAGGGCGACCCGCGACGACGACCCCCGCCCGTACGGCCCCGCGCGACGGCTTCGGCTTTCCTTTCTCGGGGTCTGTCGTTCCGACGAGACGGATCGTGTGCTTCCGATCGATGTGGACTCCCCGTCAAACCTAAATACCCCCTCGCCGAAAGCCGAATCAGATGCCGAAAGTAGAGATCACCATACCGGAGCACCTCGAGATGCAGATCGCCCAGATGGTCGAACGCGGCGAGTTCGTCAACCGCGAGGAGGCGATCGAGGACCTCCTTTCGACGGGCATCAAGGCATACAAGACCAGTGGACCCTCGGACGAAGACGAGGGCGCAGGAACCGGCTTCGAAGACGACGGCATGATGGGCCACGACGACGAGTACGTCTTCTAGCGTATATTCAGACCGCGAGCAACGGAATTCCGAAGGCGATCGCTGCACCGACCAGTGCGACCAAAGCACCGACGAAGACGGCTCGCGACGAGTAGTCGCTCATCGGTGCGGTCGTTCGGTCGGCGTCGAAATCGTGGCCGATGTCGGCTCCCGAATCGTCGTCCTCGGGTGGTTCGGTGTCGTCTGCCATACGCGTCCCTTCTCGATTCGATCACTTAAGAACACCTACACCGATCGTCCGCGGTGGGGGCTGGCGACCGGTCGTCTGATCGGAAGTCCGAGTCCGTCGTTCGAGTCGGTGCTCGGGATCGGCCGGTCCGACCTCATGTCATCCCGCGCGATCGATCCAGACCCCTTTACTACCCGGAGTGCGAATCGAGTGGTAGTTACCACATGGTCCTGACCAAGCGAGTCATCCCGTGTATCGACGTGGACCTCGACGACGACGGGAACCCGGCTGTCTACACCGGCGTCAACTTCGAGGATCTGAAATACACCGGCGATCCGGTCGAGATGGCCCGCGCGTACAACCGCGCTGGCGCGGACGAGTTCGTCTTTCTCGACATCACCGCCTCCGCCGAGGGTCGCGAGACGATGCTCGACGTCGTCGAGCGCGTCGCGGACGAGGTCTTCATCCCCCTCACAGTTGGCGGCGGCATCCGAACCACCGAGGATATCAAGGAGACGCTCCGGGCCGGCGCGGACAAGGTTTCGATCACCACCGGCGCGCTCGAGCGGCCCGAACTCATCAACGAGGGCGCGAAGGCGTTCGGCAACCAGTGTATCGTCATCAGCGTCGACGCCAAACGGCGGTTCGACGAGGAAGGCGAACATTACGTCGAGATCGACGGCGAATCCTGCTGGTTCGAATGTACGAAGAAGGGCGGCCGCGAGGGGACCGGAATCGACGTCCTCGAGTGGGCTGCAGAGGCCGAATCGCGGGGCGCGGGCGAACTGTTTGTCAATTCGATCGACAAGGACGGGACGAAAGACGGCTATGACCTCCCCCTGACGACGGCCGTCAGCGAAACCGTCGACACGCCGGTCATCGCCTCCTCGGGCTGTGGCGGTCCCGAGGACATGTACGACGTGTTCACCGAGGCCGGTGCGGACGCGGGGCTCGCAGCGTCGATCTTCCACTTCGACGAGTACTCGATCGAGGAGACGAAAGCCTATCTCGACGAGCACGGCGTCCCCGTTCGTCTCTGATCTTCGTCCGTTTCTGAACTCGAGCGACGAACCGTCGCCGCGATCCGCCGTATTCGTTATCCGCTGTATTCACGATCAACCGGATTCGCGACCCGTCGTATTCAATACGTTTATTCCGTCGCGGACCCGCGTTTCGACCAGTGAAATGGCGGTGTACGTGGTGTGGAAAACCGCACGCTGAAAACGACCCTCCCTGTGATGCCTGCGGTCACAACACCTTCGAGAAGGCGGTCGTCCGAGTGGACGACGAAACCCAGAGCGGGACCGAGAGCGGTGTCGATACCGATGCGGATTTTGGTTCCGAACTGACGGAATCCGGCACCGTCGACACCGGTCCCGACTACGTCTGGGCCTGTCCCAACTGCGGCCGGGAGCACGTCCGGAACACTCCGCCGTGTTCTCGCTGTGGCAACCCGGACCTCGAGCGGGTCGAGCAGACCTACGAGGGGCTCGAGCGCGATCTGGAAACGCCGAGCTGGTTCGCGGTTGCGAAGCCGTATCTGCCGATTCTCGTCGTGATGGGAGTTATCGTCGCGCTGTTCGCGACGGGAATCGTTTCGCCGTCAATCCTCCCGGGGATCGGCCCGCCGTCACCGCCCGACGCGCCCGGCGAGGGGACCGAGGCGGCCGGGATCGATCTCGAGGCGACGGAGGGGGAGATTCACGATCGACTCGAGGACGAACGGGAGTCATCGGAGTCGCGAACACACGACGACGGACTCGCGGCGTACGCGGAGTATCAAAACCGCGGGCTCGTCGCGATGGAGTTCGACGATCGAGAGCCCGAGGCCGTAGACCCCGACGAGTTCGATCCCAGCTGCGGTGACTCGCGGGTCGTCAGTGGACGCCTGACACTCACTGAGGTATCGGTCCAAAACAACAGCGACGAGTCGGCGTTCGGCGACGCTATCGCCGAGCAGCTCCTCGCGGAGTACGGTGAAGACATGTTGACCGGCTTCGACGCCGAGGGGTTCGACGTTCATAGAGCGCCCAACGGGGACGTCTTCGTCTTCTATGCCGCATGTTGAGTGAGCGTTTTACTCGGATCGGTGGGTCGTGATCAGCTCTCTGAGCGATTACACGAACCCCTCGAGAAGCGACTCGAGTAGAAGAGCAGTACGGAAGGAACGTTCCAGCGCGAAATCGAGCGCCATCCGATCGGCGGTGACCGCAACTGCGGTCGTCGTTCCGGTTCAGGCCGCGGCTTCGAACGCGTCGCGGAACGAATTCGCTTTCTCGCGGACGGTTGCGGCCCCCTCCTCGAGCGCCTCGAGCGGTTCCGCACCACCTTCGGTTTTGATGGTCAGGATCGGTTCGGTCTGGCCGCCCGACTGTTCGGGGTTGACGTCGTAGGTCGCTGCGCTGACATCGTCGTGCTCGAGCAGTGCGCCCTTGAGCACGTTCATGAAGGTGTGGTCCTCGCCAGCGATCTCGATGGACAGTTCGTTCTCCGTGCTCTCGGTGACCCGCAGTTCCATGGCGGATAGTCCGGTCGTCGGCCGCTTGTACCTTTCGAAGCCGACGCTCGTCGCAGTTCGTGGCGGTATTGCTGCCTTGTCTCCGCCGGAGACGCGGCTCGGACCGGAGACACGACGACGTTCTTGATGGCAAACCACTATACGGCCCCGTTCGAACCACGGCATATGCGCTTGCTCGCGGCCCTGCTGGCGGTCGTCGTCACCGCGTCGCTGGTCGGGTCGATCGCGGTCGTCAGACGGGTCCACCGGCCGACGCGGCGCTGGCGAGACATGGCTCGGGAACGGCTCGTGTACGGCGTTCCGTGGGGTTCGCTCGTGGTGATCGCGTTTGTCGTCGCCGTCTATCTGTTCGTCCAGAGCGGGATCGCGGATTTCGACGATCCCGTGACCATTCCCTTCCGCACGTGGTCGTACTTCTATCCGCTCGGACTGGCGACGGCGGCGTTTTCCCACGCCGGCCCCGGTCATCTCATCGGCAACCTCGCCGGGACGGTCGTCGTCGCGCCGCTCGCGGAGTACGCCTGGGGACACTATCCGGACGACCGAGAGCCGAACCGTTCCGACTCGTGGCGCACGAATCCGCGGATACGGGCGTTCGTGCTCTTTCCGCTGGCCGTCATTGGGGTCGGACTGCTGACGAGCCTGTTCGCGCTCGGCCCCGTGATCGGCTTCTCGGGGGTCGTCTTCGCCCTCGCCGGGTTCGCGATCGTCCACTACCCGATCGTCACGATCGTTGGGACCCTCGGCGTCCAGAGCGTCGTTCTGCGGCTCTATTATGCGCTCCAAGAACCGATCAGTGTCTACACTGCCCAGCCGAGCCCGCCGTCTGCCCCGTCCTGGGCCGGTATCGCCATCCAGGGTCACGCGCTCGGGCTCTTCGTCGGGTTCGTCCTCGGCATCGTCCTCCTCGAGCGGCGGGATGTCCGTCCGAACCCGTTCCGGCTCTGGCTCGCCGTGTTGCTGTTTGGCTTCTCGAAGCGGCTGTGGGCGATCTACTGGTACGGAGCCGAGAACACCTTCGTGCTGTTCCAGGGGCCGGGCGTTGCCACCGTCTCGGCGCTCGCACTCGTGGTCACGCTTTCGATGACCGCGTCCGAGCGTCCCCTCATCCCAGCGGAGATTCGGCAGCGATTCGCTCGCTCGGGGGACCGAACGGCGGGAGCTGCCGGTAACGCTGAGCCGTCGGTCGGTCGCTCGCTCGAGTTAGCCGGCGGTGGCCCCAGCGACGGCATCGTCGCGGGTCACGTCGACCGCGTTCGTGAAATCGTCGGCGGAAGTCGACTGAGCCCCGAGTCCGACCGTCTCTCGGATCTGACCCGCAAGGGAGCCGCGTTCCTGACGGTTATCGGCATCCTCGCGATCGTCGCCGGGATGGCCATTCCCGCGAACTTCCTCGTCGTCGACGAGTCGACTGCGTCCTCGGACGCGGCCGTCCAGATCGAGGATTACACCGTCGAGTACGTCGAGGACGTTCCCAACGGGCTCGTCACCGGGATCGGTATCGAGGCCCTCGAGGACGACGAGGGACTCGAGTCCAGCGGGGTGATCGTCGCCAGCGACCGGCGCGAGGTCTGGCTCGAGGCGGTCAGCGCCCAGCGGCTCGCCTTTACCGGCGAGGAGACGGTCTACGTCGGCGGCCCCGGCTGGCGCGAAGCGGTCCACGTCGAACGCACCGGCTGGGAGCCGGTCGGCAACGACGCTGTCTACCAGGTCTGGCTGTGGGAAGACGGGACGGACCGACAGCTCGCACACGAATCCAATGCCTCCCGGGCCGAAGCGCAGATCGCCGGCCGAAACGTGACGGTCGGGTCCGACGACGGGACGTTCGTCCTCGGCGTCGGCTCGAGCGAGACGAATGCCGTCGCGACGACAGCGATCCCCGACGAAAGCGAAACGGTGATGGCCGGCGGACTCACCTTCGAGCGCGACGACGAGACGATCTACGCGGCCGCCGACGGGACGCGGGTCGCGATCGCGAGTCAGGAGACGTACAACGGCTACTGATCTCCGATTTCTCCCTGAACCACGGAACCACTCTGCGGTGGCGCGCGCTGTCGACTGACCGAAGTGAACACGAGGGCAGTCGATGACCTGTGCGAGGTCTTCGCGAACTTCGTGAGCGAATGGCTTGGAAGACGCTTTGTGTCTTCCAGTGGATGAGTGAGCGAACGGGGAGGAACGACCCGTGAGCGAACGAATCGGCTGGGGAGGGTGTGGAAATTCCGTGTTGCCAGCAGTAGCGAAACGCTCGAGGCACTGAGAACCGCTCGAGACACCGGTATTACCTGTGGTGGTACACTCGAGACTCGTCGCTTCTCAACGCTGATCGAGTAGTTTTACCCGTTACTTCCGGGATGGCCACTCGATGCGAAAGACCTCGGCCTCGAGCGTCTCCTGTGCCGCGGTGTGAAACTCGAAGCGCTTCGGAATCGGGAACTCGGCACGGAACGCGTGGGTCACCGACCCGCCCTCGTCGTCAGCGAACGATTCGACGAACGTCTGGCTCCCCTCGTTATGGATCGTATAGGAGACGGACCCGATCTCGCGGGCCGTCTCGAGGAAATCCCGGTCCGCGTGCCGGTTCCCGCGCTGGGCGCCGAAGGGGGGATTCGAGAGCACGGTGGCGTCGGTGAGCGAAAACGGATGACGGGAGACATCGCCGCGGAGCCACTCGATCGAATGCTCTCGGCTGCCACCATCACCGCCACCGCCCACAACCGCCCGCTCGTTCCGCCGAGCAATCTCGAGCGCCCCCGCATCCAGATCGATCCCTGCGACTCGATCACCGCCGGACAGCGAGGCCGCGATCGCGAGCATCCCCGTTCCGGTGCCGAGATCGACGACCTGGCCCTCGAGATCGCCCTGTAGTCCAGCCAGATGGCAGAGATGGGCCGCTAGCTCCGCGGGCGTCAGATACTGTTCCAATCGTGCCGAGGGCTCCGAAAAGTCCTCGATCGACTCGAGTCGACGGGCGAGCGTGCGCCGAGACGGACCGGACATCCCCGGCCGTTCAGTCCTCAACCGAAATCGGTCCCTCGAGTTCGAACGCGAGCCCCTCGCGGTCGGCCCGTTCGGCACACGCCGCCAGCGCGGGTCGGACCTTCGCGGGGTTCGCGACGTCGTCGATGGTGACGGTCACGGTTCCGACGCCGAGGAAGGAGCCGGCGCGCACGTAGCCCCGGATGCGGTCGACTTCCTCCTGCGTCGCGAGCGAACAGTCCTCGTCGAAATACGCCGCGACGGTCAACTCGGCGGGAACCAGCCCATCCGCGGTCAGTTCGCGCTTGAGCTCGCGGAGGTATTCGGGGGCGGTCGACTCGAGCGCAGTCGCCTCGAGGGCGACGGGAGTGGCGTCGGCCGGCTGACACCGGTCGATCGCGGACTCGGGTGACGATGTCGTACTCATTGCTCGGCCATACATGGCTTGCATACAAAAAGGTTGTTGAATACGCAGTAGTAATACATTCGGCTCGATGTGTCGCCGATTGTGACGCCGTTCTCGAGAGGGGGACGATTCCCTCGCGCGAATTCGAACAGTCAATTTCATGATGGGTTCGAATAGAGTTAAGGACACCCCGGCGAAGTTACAGGTATGGACGAGTGTCCACGGTGTGGGGGAGCCATCGAAGAACTCTCGCTTGGCGACGTGTCGACGATCTCGTGTTCCCAGTGTGGGTTCGCAGACATCCCCGTCGAACACCAGCCGACCGGGGAGGACGTCGAGTCCTGGCGAGACGCGTTCAATCGATTCTACGAGGAGTCGGCCGACACCTGAACGCGAGCCGTCGCTTCGCGGTGCTCGAGGCCGAACGAATATCACTCCAAAAAATCCCAATCAGCAGCGCCGACGGGTTACTCGTTTGCGGCCGCCGCTTCGGCTTCCTCTGCTTCCTCCTCGTGGTCGATGTCCTCGTCGGAGCGAGCCGCGACGAGGCCACCACGTGCCACGCTGTACAGCGGTTCGTTCGCGTGCGTGACGCCGCTAATCGAGAACGGAATGTTCGCCTCGTCCAGGTGGTCCTTGAACAGGGCCTCGAAGCCACTGGGACTCGAGGTGCCGCCGGTGACGACGACGGGGACGTCCAGACCTTCCTCGACGTCCTCCTCGTCGACTTCCTTCACGATGTTTTCAATGACGTAGTCGAGCAGGTTCTCGTAGTAAATCGAGAGCGCACCCTCGACGCCGCCGACGTCGGTCGTGAAGTCGAGCTCGAAGTCGTCTTCCTTGATGGAGGTGACCTTGTCGACGGGCGTGCCCGTCGCGCGGGCGGCCTGTTCGTCGACCCAGTCGCCACCGCGGGCGACGGAGAACTTCATGACCGGCACCGCGTAGTAGGAGAGACAGACGTTCGTCATCCCGGCACCGAACGAGATTCCGAGGCCGGTGAAGTTGTTGTCCGCGAGTTCGCTGTAGATGACGGACATCCCCTCGTTGATCGGTTCGGAGTCATACCCCATGTCGTCGAGGAATGACTCGATCGTCTTCTGATGGTAGAGCGTCGAGAGGTCGGAGTCGATCGGATCCGCCGGGGACGAGAAGTAGAGCTTCTCGTCCGGATAGGCGGGCTCACCGACGACCTGCTCGATGATGAGCTTCATCATCGGGATTGCGCTCTGTTCGTCGTTCGAGAGGATCCCGTGTTTCATCGGCCGGCGGGTCTCCTTGTTGAAAATGTTCGCGAAGTTGAGCGCGTCGTCGCCGACGACGTAGACCTTGTCGTCTTTGCGAATGTGGAGGACTTCGCTTCGCGAGAGCATCTGCTCGGCCATATCCGAGTACTCGATCTCTACGAAGGAGTTACGCTGTTGCACGAAAACCGTGTCGTTCCCATCCTGCTGTGCTGACAGGATGTTCATCGTTCCGACGTCCAGGCCTTTAGCCATGTGTTGGGAAGGCCACTGACGGATTATAAATCTATGTGCGAAACTTTCGGAACTGATACTACGATAAAAGACGCTATTTCTTTCCGTAGCCCCGTCTTAATTCCGCTTTACCAGGTTTCGGAAGCGATCGAGCAGATTCGAGAACGGTTTCGTCACCGTCGTGACGGCGCCGTCGTCGTCGGCCGTCGCCAACTCTTCGGCCCGCTGTTGCTCCCGAAGCTCTTTGAGTTTCGCCGTCTGGTCGTCGACGGTCGAACTCGAGGTGGTTTCTTTCGTTTCGCCCCCTTTCAGCCCCTTGAGACCGGCGACCTGCGAGTCGACGCCAGTCGATCGGGTGGTCGTGGTGCCGGCATCGGAATCGATGCTGACATCGTCGAGGGTGTCGCTTGAGAAGTTCAGGCGCTTGTGCTCGGTCTTCTGAACGCCGCCCCACGAGAGTTCGACGCCCTCCATCGCGTTGTCGATATCCTGTTGAATCTCCGCGTCGGTTAGTTCGGACTCGGCGTCATCGGTCTCCTCGTCGGTCACCACCGCTTGCGCTTGCTGTGCCATATCGAGGTAGTGGGCGATCAGTGCCGCCCCCGTCGAGGCGGTAATGCCGGCGAGGCCGACGGCGTACACTGCGACGACCTGAACGGTGTAATCGGCACCGTAGCCGTTCCAGTTCTTCGGATAGACGAAGAGGAAGCCGGTGACCGCAGCGACGGTGATCGCCACGCCGACGATCGACGCGTACAACATCCGCCGTTCCGACGGAAGGAGCGTAACGATCCCGAGCATCACGACCGGGAGGGCCATCATCGCGAGCGCGTACGCGGGACCCACCCACGAGAAGTAGCCGGCGGATCGTGCCTCGAACGTGTTACCCCAGAGAAAGAGCAACAGCGCGACGACTGCCAGTCCGATGCCGCCCAGAAACACCCCGAATCCGACGTAGACGTCGGTTCGATCTTCCGGTTCACCGATGTATCGACGATAGAGGTCGAAGAGATACCCGTCTGGGACCTGTTCCGCTGCCATTAACCCACTGTTTACACTCCAGTACTATGACTGTTGGGACGGGAAACGAACCGAGAATCGGACCGGAAACGGGCCGAACACACCCGTATTTTCCGCGATCGGACCGGTGTAATCGCTTCGACTGCGTGTCGTCGTGGTCCAACTCGAGACGCGCCTGCGCTCCGAGTCCGACGGTCGCGATGGGTTCGACTGTCGCGACGGGTTCGACGGTTCGATCGCCTCTGAACGTGTTACCGATAGTGAATTAGTCCATAGTTTGATATCGGTTGGGTCATGAAGTACTACCATATCGAATTATGGTTGGTGATACGAACACCGTCCTCGTCGCGGACGACGATCCGACCGTCGTCGCTCAGGTGCGATCGTGGCTCGACGATCGCTATCGAGTCGAGACGGCGACGACCGGCGACGAGTTGTTGTCGCTTGTCGGGGACGCAGACGCAGTGTTGGTCGACCGCGATCTCCGGACGGCATCCGGAACTGTCGTCGCAGCCGAGATCGAACGTCGAGCGACGGCACAGACCATGGCGATCCTCTCGAATGACGAACGCGGAGCGGCGGTCCACACGACTGCCGGCGGCTCCCTCGAAAAGCCCATCGAGCGAGCCGCGCTTCTCGAGACCGTCGACCGACTGCTTCGTCATGCTCGATATGACGATCTCCTGGACGAGTGTCTGACACTCGCGGCCGAACGCGGCACGCTCGAAAGCCGGGACGACTTCGAGCCGGACGAGGAGTACGAAACGCTCCAGCGACGACTCGAGGAGGTGTTCACCGCGTTAGACGAACTGGTGGCAACGTTCGACGGCGACGATTTTCGGGCCGAGTTTGCGACGTGCGAGTTGGGGACGCCGACCGAGCCACACCGTGCGAGCGAGCGTCCCTGATCGGGACTCGACGAACCGGTCGAAACTCTACCGGACCGATCGAGCGGATCCGATTTCAGGCGCTGATTCACAGGGGCGCATTCACCGTTATACCCGCCGAATTCGAACCGCTCGGTACAGCGTGCAGTATATACGTCCGTGGGCGTTAGGACGGCCAATGAGTCAGGAGTCGGAGTATACCGAAGGGGACCTTCGGAACACGGGGATGAGCCTCAAGCACGATCGCGAGTGGGACTACGAACTCGAGGAGATCGTCGAGGCGATCGAGGAGCGCGACGCGAAAAAGGTCGGATTGCAGTTCCCCGAGGGGCTGAAGCGACGCGGGCCGGCTGTCGCGGACGACCTCCGTGCGCTGGCCGACGACGACGTGACGTTCATGCTCTCGGGACAGCCCTGTTACGGCGCCTGCGATCTCGATACGTATCTGATGAAGCGGACCGACGTGTTCGTCCACTTCGGACACTCGCCGATGAAGGACACGGACAAGGTGATCTACGTCCCGCTGTTCTCGAACGTCGAAGTCACGCCGATCATGGAGGAATCGCTGGACACTCTCGAGCCCCCCGAGGAGACCGAGGGCGTCGGCCTCGTCACGACGGCCCAGCACATGAACCGCTACGAGGAGATGACCGCGTTTCTCGAGGAGCGCGGCTACGAGGTCCAGAGCCGTCGCGGCGACGAGCGGCTGACCAACGAGGGGCAGGTGCTCGGGTGTAACTACGCGAGCGCGGACGTCCCCGCAGAGCAAGTCCTCTACGTCGGCGGCGGCAAGTTCCACCCGCTCGGGCTGGCGATGGAACATCCGGACAAGCACGTCGTCATCGCGGACCCGGTGAACAACGTCGTTACCGTCGCAGATACGGACAAGTTCCTGAAACAGCGCTATGGTGCGGTTCACCGCGCGATGGACGCCGAGAAGTGGGGTGTCATCTTCTGTACCAAGATCGGCCAGGGTCGCTGGGAGATCGCGCAGGATATTATCGACGACAACGACAACGCCTACCTCATCACGATGGACGAGGTCACGCCCGACCGGCTGCAGAACTTCGACATGGACGCGTTCGTCAACACCGGCTGTCCGCGGATCACGACGGACGACGGCCCGCAGTTCCACAAACCGATGCTCACTCCGGGCGAGTACCGGATCGCCGTCGGCGATGAACCGCTCGATAGCCTCTCGTTCGACACGTTCCACGGTACCTGGTAACGCCACGATAGTCGCGGCTTTTTTCGCGCTTCTCACGCTCGCGGCTTCAGCGATCGATACGACTCGGTCGGGTACGCCGCGAGTACAACCCGGTGAAAGAGTATGTTCTTCGATTTTACCGGAGTAATCCACTACGTCCTCTCCTCAATAGTATTATATCGCTGAATATCGTGCTAAAGAATCGTAATGGGTTACTGATTCCAAAGCAGTTTGGAGCAGTTCTTTTGCACGCTAGTCCCCGACGAGTAGTCAATGAGTAACTCAGCTCCGAGCGGATCCACCGCCGCTACTCGCGACGAGCACTTCGACATCCTCGCTGACGCCTCTCGGCGAGCTGTTCTCGAGATTGTCCGGGAGCGATCGCCCGCGGGAATCGAGAAAGACGATCTTGCGTTCAGGCTCGCGGCAGTAATCTCGGATACCCGGCTCGCTTCGGTCTCCGAGGACGAGCACCAACGGGCGCTCGTCGAGCTGTATCACCGCCTCGTGCCGCAACTCGTGGCTGCCGGCTTCCTCGCGGAGACCGACGACGGATCGGTCGTTCCGGCCGAGCAGTCGCCCTTCGACGACCCCCGTCTCGAGCGGATCGTTTCGGGGAACCACGATGCCGATTGGGAGACGCTCGATGCGGTGTTCCGTGCGCTGGCCGACGAACGCCGGCGGACGGTCCTGTCGGTACTGAGCGATCAGTCCCATCCCATCGGGATCGAAACGCTCGCTCGAGATGTCGCGGCTCGCGAAGCCGAAACGACCGACCGGGAGGTTCCCCGGGACCGCATCGACGATATCGAGGCTTCACTCGTGCACGTCCACCTTCCCCTGCTGGCCGACGCGACGCTCATCGGCTACGACGGCGAGACGGACTGCGTCTCGTACGAGGGCCATCCCGCAGCCCGCGCCGAATGGATCCAGCCTGCAGATGATGTCACGACGACCGACGACGCAGCTGCGGACGGCACGGCGACGACGAGTACGGATGTCCGCACGCTCGAGGGCTGTCGCCCGGAGTTTTCGCGATAGACAGTGACCAGTCCGTTCGAACCCTCGCTCTTCTCCGAATTCCCTCATGCGCCGTCCTCGTCGACCGTCAGCGCAGACGACAACACTTACCCAGTCGGTCCTCGCATCCTCGCATATGATTCAGAGCGACTGGGGAGACTGGCTCGTTCGCGACGTCGAGGAGGCGAACCCGACGGGCGTTGCGATCTGGTATCTCGGCTGTAACGGATTTATCGTCAAAGGCAGCGAGGGAACGACGATCTACATCGATCCGTACCTCGGATTGGGCGATCCGCCGCGAACGGTCCGTATGATCCCCGTGCCGTTCGACCCGGCAGCCGTCGACGAGGCCGATGCGGTCCTCGCGACGCACGAACACACCGACCACGTCCACGGCCCGAGCCAGGCACCAATTCTCGCGAACACCGGTGCGACCTTCTACGCGCCCGACGACAGCGTCGCGGTCGCCCACGAGGATGAGTCCTGGACGGACGAGTGGGACGTGACGAACGACCAGCTGATCGAGGTCGCCGAGGGTGAGGCGCTCGAGATCGGCGAATTCACGGTCCACGTCGAGGTTGCGAACGATCCGGACGCGACCCACCCAGTGAGCTACGTGTTCGAACACGACGCTGGGACCTTCTTCCACGGCGGCGACACGAAACCGACCGACGAGTTCGATCGGGTCGGCGACGAGTACGACATCGACCTCGCGGCGCTCGCGTTCGGCTCCGTCGGGCGGATTCCCGACAAGCAGACCCGCGAGCCAAAGCGAACCCGCTGGTACAACGACGAGAATCAGCTCATCGAATGTGCCGCCGCACTCGAGACCGAACGGCTCCTGCCGAGTCACTGGGACATGTGGAAGGGGCTCACCGCCGATCCGACGGCGCTACACCACCACGCCGCGAGCTTCGACCGTCCCCGGCGACTCGAGGTCGTCGAGATCGGGGACCGAGTCGAGCTGTAGTCCCCATCGCGAATCGGCACCCAGACTGTCCGCACGTTTTATAGTAATGGTATGGTAACGTTGGTCTCATATGAACAGTACCGCCGACACGGACGACACAATCGAGATCAGCGCAGACGGGATCTCCGTCCGGAAGACGTTTGCAGCGGACGAGTTTCCGGTTCCCGCGATCCGGTTCGAGATCGAATCGGACCGTGATAACCCGGTCACGTTTCAGCTTTCCGAGGACATTCCCGAATCGTTCCCGATGGACAAAGTCGGATTCCACCCCGACTATCACAGCGACGACTGGACGGCCTATCAGGACAATCACGTCGAATTCACCGGCGCGCTCGAGGCCGGCGACCAGCTCGTGACGGTCTACGGTATCCAGCTCGACGACGAGAGCCGGGCCGCTGAGTTCCTCACGGAGCCGTTGGTCGTCGAACTCGATGCCGACGATGCCGACGATACCGACGATGACGACGACCGCTCGACCGCCGACGAGGTGGATGATGAGGTCATCAGCAACATCGTGTCCGAGGATCGCAATCAGGCCGTCAAAGACATGATCGCCGGCGACTCGGACACCGTTCCGGGGCTCAAGGACGAGGAGAGCCAGGACGATGTGGCTGTGGCCGACGAGACTGCTGCCGATCCGGCATCGGATTCGGACCCCGAGGCTGACGCGACCGCGGATGCATCGACAGACGAGTCGGCGGCACTCGAGGACGAGTCGGCGGCACTCGATCTCGATCTTGGAGATGTTGATCCCGATCCGGAGCCGGTAGACATCGAATCGGACGACGAGGACGACGAGACACCGGATATCGATCTCGGCTTCGAGGAAGAAGAGATTCCGGAACCCGCAGACGATGACGGAAGCGAGGCGGAGGATGACGAACTTGGCGTCGACCTCGATCTCGAGGCGGACGACGAACCGGCCGACGAGGGGGACGATGCGGACGAACCCGAGATCGACCTCGATCTCGAGGCCGACGCGGCGCCCGACGAATCCAAGGACGACCACGCTACGGAGACCGACGCGACGATCGAGACGGACGCTGACGAGGCAACCGCCGAGGACGAACCGACCGACGGTGACGCCGAACCGATAGCCGAGGACGAACCGACTACCGAGGACGCTGAACCGATAGCCGAGGACGCCGAACCGACTACCGAGGACGCTGAACCGACCGACGGTGACGCCGAACCGATAGCCGAGGACGCCGAACCGACTGCCGAGGACGACGAGTCGACTGCGACGGTCGACGACGAGGAGTCCGTGACCGACACCGAAGCCGCGGACGACTCACTCGAGACGGCTGATACCGAGCCCGAGACGCCAGCCGCGGACGACGAACTGGCCGCGGACGACGAACCGGCTACTGAAGACGAATCCGACGAGTTAGACGAGACGGCCAGCGAATCCGACGATACTGCCGAACCAACTGCCACAGCCCCGAACGCCGGACCCGAATTCGACGGGTCGATTGCGGCCCGGCTCGCAGCCGAAATTCGCGACGGGACGGTCGACGATGACGATCTCGAGACAATCCAGTCCGAACTCGATCTCGAGCCCGCTGGCCCGGAGATCGCGAAAGTCGAACACCTCCAGACCCGTGTCGAGGAGGTCACCGCCTACACCGACGCGCTCGAGACGTTCCTCGAGGAGAACGGCACCGGCGCACAGCTCATCGAGGAGCTCCAGACCGATCTCGAGGGGCTCGAGGATGACCTCGCGTCGATGGACGATCGACTCGCCGGGACGGACTCGCGGGTCGACGAACTCGACGACGATATCGCGGATCTCTCCGACTGGAACGCCGATCTCGAGTCGGACATTGGCGGCGTCGCGGACGACGTCGACGAACTCGACGATACCGTCGACGATCTGACCGACGACGTCGAGGAGATCGATACCGATGTCGCCGACCTCGAAGACGACCTCGAGGGGGCCGAAAGCGAGATCGAGCGCGTCGAAGACGACCTCGAGACGGTCGCAGAGGACCTCGAGGACGTGCAGGCGGACGTCACGGACATCCAAGAGTGGCGCGACCAGCTCGGTTCGATGTTTTCGGACTGAGTTCGGACCGCAACGGCATCGGGCCATCACTGTTCTTGAAACACAACTCGTTTATCTATCGCCAGTAGAGAGTCGGTCGATGGGCGAGACGATACCGATCGCTGTGCCACGAAAGGGGCGACCGCTCGAGTCGGTGCTCGACCGAATCGCAGGTCGCCTCGATGTCCCCGAACTCGCGGACGGCATCACGTCGACGCTCCGCCACGAGAAGGCGGTCACGAAAGACAGCGTCGATCCCGAAGAGGAGGATGTCTACCATCGTCTCGCCGACTACAGCACCGTCGACGATCCGACCGAACCCGAGTACACGCTGTTACGGGATGACCGCGCCGGAAAGCCGCGGCGAATCGTCTTCGACAGCGTCACGATCCCGCTCGCGGGTGTCGAGGGCGCACCCGACGACGCGGCGATCCAGCTCGTGGGTCGCGAGGAGCCGTTCCGATCGCTTCGGACCCACGAATTCGCGCTCGGCTTCGACAGCGCCGATCTCGTCCTCGAGGAGGTCGTCGAACTCCGACCGGAGCCGCTCAACCGAATCGCTGACATAAACGCCCGAATCGATCCCTCTGACACTGACGTCCAGGTCGTCACGGGGCTCGGCGACACCGTTTACCACACACTGTTGGCCACGCCCGACGTCGTCCCGTCCACCGAATCGGTCGATCGAGACTTCCTCGAGACCTACGAGGGGCCGCTCTGTATCGAACCCAGATACGAACGACTCGTTCAGGCGGTGCTCGGAACGCGAACGCTCGACGGCGTCGAATTCCGCTACCCCGATGAGGGCCGCGAGGAGGAAGCTGCCATCGCCGACGCGGGGCTTGGCGTCTACCTAACCGTCACCGGCTCGACCGCCCGCGATCACGGCCTCCTGCTCGGCGAGCAACTGTTCCCGAGCGAAACGGTGTTGCTCGAGAACGCGGCGGAGACCACCGAGACGGTCGAGTTCGTTCGATCGCTGCTGGACGGGGCCGACCTCGAGACGGAACTCGCGGTCGGCCGATAAGGTCCGATAGCAGTTCCGGCTTCCTCCAATAGACTACTCCCAGTTGTGTAGCGAGTCGCGGAAGATTTCCGCGACATCGTCTTTCGTCACCGGACGCGGATTACACCGAAGCAGCCGTTGCTGGGTGTCGACCGTCTGCTCGGCCAGCCAGTCGATCTCGTCTTCGGTGACGCCGGCGAGTTCGTGGAGGCCGCTCGGCAGGACGTTCAGATCCCGCTGGAGGGCGACGAACTCCTCACGGGCGCGATCGGCGGCCGCCCGGGTGCCCAACCCGTCCGTATTCGCGCCGAGCATCTCCGCGATGTCCGCGAAGCGGTCGGGATCGCTTGCGACGTTGTATCCGAGCGTGCTCGCCGGCGTGAGGGCGGCGATGGTCTCCCCATGGTACGTGTGGTACTTGTTCCCCACCGGATACGCCATCGCGTGACAGAGGCTCGCGCCGGCCGTCAACCCGGCGATCGCACCGTACAGCGCACCCTTCAACATCGCCTCGCGAGCCTCGAGGTCGTCGCCGTTGTTGACCGCCCGTCGCACGTTGCTCGAGAGGAGGTCGATCGCCGTCTCGCTGAACAGTTCGGTGAATCCGGTTCGGCCGGCATACACCGGGCGATTCGCGGGCTCTTCGGGACGAAGTAGCTCGTCGTATCGGTGAGTCGTGTACCCCTCGATGGCGTGACCGAGCGCGTCCATCGCCGTCTTCGCGGTGAGGTCCGGTGGAAGCGACGTGGTCAGCGTCGGATCGAGCACCGCCGCGTCGGCCCGCACGTTGTTGCTCGAGATTCCCTCTTTGATGTCTTTCTCGGCGACAGAGAGGATCGCGACTGGCGAGATTTCCGACCCCGTCCCCGCCGTCGTCGGGAGTAAGACGAGAGGCGGTCCCGAATCCGTCAAGTCCTCGCCGGAGCCGGTCGGCTCGGCCACGTAATCGAGGATCTCGCCGCCGTTGGCGACGACCGCGCGCGTCGTCTTCGCGGTGTCGAGACAGCTTCCGCCACCGAGCCCGACGTAGAAGTCGTAGCCGTCTTCGCCCATCTCCTCGCGGACGAACGAGATGCAGTCCTCGACGGCTTCGATCGAGGGTTCGCGTTCCGAGTCGTCGTAGACATCGATGTCGAACCCCTCGTCCTCGACGTGGTCGGCGACCCGCCCCGCGTGGCCGATCTCGGCCAGGGTTTCGTCGGTCACGATCAGTCCGCGCGCGTCCCCGTCGACACCCAGGTCCGCGAGCTGGAATCCGAGTTCCCTGACCGCGCCGCGGCCGACGCGAATCTGTGGCATCTGGACGTGCCAGACGGTCTCCGGGGTGAGTTCGTGCGGGTTGGCGGAGACCGACCGGTCGTAGCTCACAGCCCCCACCCCGGCTGCATGGCCTCGAACTGTTCGGGATCGTGTCCGTAGACGATCTCTGCGTCGTGACGCCGCTCGAGTTCCTGAATCCGGCGGAGACTGTCGAACCACTCGGTCTTCCCCCAGAGGAGGTTCGCTCCGAGCGGGATCTCTGCCTCGAAGTTGTCGGCCATGTAGACCTGGTCGCCGGTGAACACGATCGTCCCCTCGCCGTCGAGGTGGATCATCGTCCCGGTGAGTCCGGGGGTGTGCCCCGGGAAGCGGACGAACGCCAGATCCTCGAAGTGTCGCTCGCGGTCCTGATGTAGCACGTGCCAGTTCAGGTCGTGATCGAAGTCCTCGAGGATGTACGCACCGCTGCCCTCGTCGGTCTTGGCGCTGTAGTAGGCGTACTTAAGTTCCGTCTCGTGGACAAAGACCGGGACATCCGTCCCGTCGAAGAACTCCAAGCCGCCGGCGTGGTCGAGGTGCAGGTGGGTCTGGAAGACGTAATCGATGTCGTCGATTCCGAATCCGGCCTCGTTCAGGTCGTCGTCGAGGCGATGCTCGTGGGCGTCGTAGGGATAAAACGCCTGTAACAATCCTTCGGGCCAGTGTCCCTCGAGGGCGTCGTGATGGGATCCGGTGTCCCAGAGGATCGTCCCCTCGGGGTGATCGATGACGAGACTCCAGACCGGGATTTCGCCGTAGTCGATGTCGGGATTCGGCTCGTCGTGCGTGCCGAGCACGTGGCCCTCCATCATGTAGTTCATGTCGACATCGAGACTGCCGCGATCGAGTACGTGAATGCTAGCGTCTACCATATGACACCACAGGTAAACGCCAACACAACGGCTAATAACGTTTCGGGAGGTGTATCGCTGTTAGTAACCGTTCGACGGTTGCAAGACTGCTATCCCGACGAAACCAGTCGCTCCCATGGAATATGATGGCGGGACAACTATAGTAGCTGAAACCCCTAAAGGGGAGTGTATTAGTATAGCAATATTTGGTTTATGAGTTCGAAATGGGACGGGTGAATTGAGTCATCTCATAGTAACAGTTGGCTACAATCGACGTTTTTCGTGAAACAAAACCGGCGTCAGACGACAATTTCGGACGGTTCAACGCCGAGATGAGCCGAACTCAAGATAGACACCGGATCCGAAATTCGACGAGACGGTCGAACGGTCGGTCGGCCGGACGGCCAGCGTCCGGTCACCGGGTGACGGGGTAAATCGACTCGAGGTAGGTCTCACGGACGCGGTCGCCCCAGTTGTGAGTGTAGGTATCGATCACGTCGCCGGCGACGTCGCCGCGGAGGTACTGGACGATCCCTCGATCACCGGTGCGATCCCGGAGATGCGTGGTGAAGAAGTGCCGGAAGTAGTGTGGCGTGACGTTCTCTCCTGTGCCGCCGCCGGTCCGGTACCAGCCGTACTCGCGAGCGTGCTTCTCGACGATATAGCGGACATCCGACGGTGTCAACCGCTCGCCCCACGACGACCCGGTATCGAGGAAGAGCGGCCGTGCCGTCGATATTGCGTCGGGGCGGATGGCTAGCCACTCGAGCAACGCCGCTCGAAGCTCGTCGTCCACGGGGACGACCGTCTCCCGCTTTCGCTTGTTCGAGGCCGTCCGTTCCTCGCCGTTGACGGCCGTTCCGCGGGCCGGCTCGGACGAGACGAACACCGACGAGGGTCGCCGTTCGAGGCCGACGCGGGGCTCCCATGCGAGGTCGAGTTCCGGCAGCTCGAGGTGTAGGTCCCGCAGATCGAGGTTACAGCACTCGCCGACACGCATCCCCGTTTTGAGCAGAGTGACGATGACGGCCCGCTCGAGGGGATGAGCGATCGTTCCGACGAACGACTGCATTTCGCCCACCGAGATATCGCGTCTCGTCGGGTTCGTATCGATCGATTCGGACATCTCCTCCATGACGAGTGCCATCGGATTGTCGTCGAAGGCACCGACGCGGGCCATGTAGTCGTAGAATCGGTTGAGATAGGAGGCATACGACGCGATCGTGCTGTCTTCGAACTCGTCGCGCAGCGAGTGAATCCAGGCCATACACTCCCGACGCTGGGCGTTCCCGACCGCTTCGACGTCGAATCGATCGGCGAGAAACGTCTCGAACCGGCGAAGCACCCGCTCGTAGGCCTCGAGCGTCCGTTCGCTCTTGCCGTGATAGCGCTGGTCGTCGAGGAAGTACGCGATCGGTTCCGTCACATCTGCCGGCGCGTCGCCGGTGGGTTCAGTCGCCATCGCCACCACCGTCGACGGTCGTGTACCCCCCGTGGCGTCCGCTGTATCGAATCCGATTGTTCGATTGCAGTTCCTCGAGCGTCTCGTCCAGTCGCGACTCGATGTCGTCGGAGACCGCCTCGAGCAGTTCGTCCCACGAATACGTGTCAGCGGAGAGGAGTTTGAGGACCTGCGTTTCGAGGGCGTTACCCCCAGGGTCTGGGTCCGGAGAATCGGGTTCCGCAGAGCCAGCCCCGAACCCGTTTCGTCCCGCCTGAACCATCGTTCGGACGAACTCGCTTTGACTCATATCGAGATCGTCGGCGTGGGATTGCCACTCCGATTTCTGGTAGGCTGGGACATAGGTCTTGACAGATTTTCGAGAAGTGTCCCCAGAATCGCTCATACGCCATCCATCAAACGCGATGATCTTCAATCTACCCATTATTCGAGCTAAGTATATTTATCTCAGCTAGCAGGGCCAATCAATCGCGGAATGCAATCCTACTATCGAAGATAAGTAACTGCAGTGGTGATACGAGAGCAGATATTAAATTTTGGTGTGTGGGGCTATGCTTTGAGATACAGAGATGATGAGCAGCTGGGTGGCCGAGACGCTTCCATCGCTCGTGGCGTCAAATCGTCGAGTGCCGACCGGCGAATGGAGTCGATTTTACGTACGTATCACGACTCGTTCGGCGACTATCGATCGGAAATGCAGTCCCGAATCGAACCTGCTCCAGCGACAACGCACTGGTCTCATAGACGCCGCTCGCATTCGGCCGGATCTCGGCCTTTCTCTCTTCGGCGATAGCCTGTCGCTGCGCACAGAACGATCGACTCGACAGCGCGCTTCGGTTCCGAACGATCTACATCCGGTCGTCCAGCCGTGCCTCTCCGAGAGTTAGAACGTCGCGATCGCGAATTCACTCGAGTCGATACCCCTTTCGCACGTCTCCAGGAAAGAGGGGACCCTCTCAGTTTGCGGTGGACGCCAGTACCATCGTATGGGGGTCGAGCGAGTCATCCGATCGCGTCCAGAGGCGGAGTCAGCACGGATTGGTCGCTTCGAGCGCGCTCTCTCAGCGAGACACCCTCGGTCACGGCTACTGAGTTGCGAGTTCAGCGTTGAACGATGACTGTTCTCCAGTCGACGCTGTGTCGAACCTCGGTAACGGCGTCGTCGACGAGCGATTTCACCGGTTCAGACCGGACACCGTAGCCATCGATACGCAAGCCGTTCCAGGCATCGAGGCTCTGTTGAAATCCTATTAGTCAGACATGATCTGCGGTGAAACAGCCGGTAAGTGGGTGTGCGCAAGTACCTTTTTGCTGCGGGTCCTCGTTCGCTTCGCTCACTCGAACCGCTTGCAAAAATCTACGCTAAAAAGGCCGCTCACTCCCGGTGGTCGCTCGCGGGTGCACTCCTTGCGACCCGACCGCAGCGGTAACTCCACGGGCTGTACTTACCGATCATCCCCAGATTTGTTACGGGTTAAGGATTTCAACAGAGCCAGCATCAACTATACTACCGACTGAAACGGTCACACACCGTTCCCATTCACATACCGATCACACAGCCGTCGTGCGAACGGGAAGTGACGTTCAGTGGCTGCTATGGTTCTGGCACTCTCTGTTGTCTGGCAGTGAGACTGCGGTACTCCTGCGAGTCGATTCCGATCCGTCTGTCGTGTCTCTCTCGGAGCCCTCTCAGTCAGACAGGGGGAAAGCCGTATGCGACTCGAGTCGGCTCATGACGGCGTGAACGGCGTTTAATCGACTGGTAGCCTTGGCTACGAACGTGGGTACGATAGCACCTCACGGGACGCTGTGGGTCCCGAATTCGATACGTGTACTCGTCCAGCAAGCGATCTATTGTCCAGCAGAATTGTTGTACTGTTGTTCTTTCCGGAGTTGTGCACTGTCCGCTCTCGAACTTATAAATCACATATCGCTATACCGATTGGGTGGGCGCTGGTAACCCACAGTTTCGGGACACGCACCCAATTCATCGTGACGTCGGACGGGGCGCACCGATTCCCGGCAGTGCTTTCCAGCTATCCGGTAGTGAGAGCAATTCAGCCGGTCGGTTGCGCTAGGAATACCTCGGCGGTAGTTATTCCCCGTTGGTCTCCATCCGAATCGATATGGCAGACATGACCGTCGAGGAGGCGATGGAAACGTACGGACCGTCCGAACTCACTCGTGACGATCTGCTGGTACTCGAGGACCCCCACTACGCCGCCGAGAACGTCGCGATTGTGACGGGGGCCGGCTCCGGTATCGGACAGGCTACTGCGCTGGCCTTCACCGCGAACGACCTGACCGTCGTCGCGACGGACCGCGACGAGGACGGCCTCGCCGAGACGCAGAGCCAGGCCGAAGACCTGTCCCTGCCGGGCGAACTCGTCACGGTCGTCGGCGACCTGACTGACGACGCCGATCTCGAGCGGATTGTCGACGAAGCGGCCGAACAGGGCAACGTCCGGTATCTGGCCAACATCGCCGGGATTCAGACGGTCGCACCGATCGAATCGTTCCCTCTCGAGAAGTACGACCTGATGCACGACGTCATGCAGCGGGCACCGATGGTGCTCACGAAACACTGTCTCCCTCATTTCCGCGACAACGAGGACGGCACGGGCGTCGTCGCGAACATGTGCTCGGTCCACGGCCACATCGTGACGCAGGACAAGGTCGCGTACAACACGACGAAGTTCGGGCTCCGAGGGCTGACCCAGTCGATTGCCGCCGAGGGCGAGGGGGACGTACGAGCGTTCACCGTCAGCACCGCCTACGTCAAGACGGCGCTCGTCGCGAAACAGCTCCCCGACACGGCCGATCGGCGCGACATGACCGTCGACGAGGTCGTCGAGAACGTGATGTTAGAACACACTCGCGTCAAAGAGATGATGGAGCCCTACGAGGTCGCCAACCTGTTCGTGATGGGCTGTTCACACCACAGCAAGCATCTCAACGGCGGAGACATGACCCACGAGGGCGGGATGAGCCTGACCTACTGATCTCCGGAGGGCGAGTTCCGGGACGACGTGTGTCCGTACCAGCCCAAGAGCACACGGCGATCTCCGGGAGGAGCCGCTGGAGTGCCCCCGCAGTAAAGGCCGTGTGACTTCCACCACCCTGACAGGCGATTGCAACTTTCGTGTGCACGTCGCTCATTCCATGGCCGTTTCCGAGTCGATACTCCTCTCGAGCCGTCGGCAGTCGTTGCGCCCCTGTGGCCGTCACCGCTCGTCGTCGCGGTCTACCGACGCGTCCTCGTCCGCCGACTCGTCGTCGCTCGCCTCCTGAAACCACCGCCCGACCGTCCGCTGGCGCTGGCGCGCCCGGAGACGGTCCTGTAATCGCTCCTCGATGATGGCCTGTAGCTCGAGGCCACGATCCGTATCCACGTCGTGGGCCGTCGCTGCCCGGCCGAAGAAGGAGGCGGAACTCGCGGTGTCAGCAGTCACGCTGGCGAGACGACGACGACGCTGGAAGATCGTCGCCTCGTGAAGGACGGCCTGCACCCGATAGTAGGGGACGATCTTCGTCGTTCGCCGCCAGAACCCTGCCCGCGTGAGGAAGTACCGATCGCCGACGCAATAGCCTCGATTCGACCACTTCAGGTGGGCGGCGAACGGAGCAAGCACGGCGAGGACGGCGAGGACGTACCACTGGCGAACGACCGCGGTGTACCGTGCCACCGCGTACGCGCTGCCGACGATCGCAGCCACGACGAGTAGATACCGGACCGCATACCGTTCTCGAGCGCGACGCGGCGGCGACTCGAGGTCGACCGGGCCGAACGGTTCGATCGCGCGTGCGAGCGCGACCACGCGGTCGGCGTCGGCGAGCGGAATCGCGGATTCCGTCCCGCGGGAGCCGGATTGACCGGGCGCGTACCCGGCCGTCTCGACGCCCAGCGCGGCGTAGCCGAACCACCGGAAGGGGATCGACTCCGAGATGGTCAGCGTCTGGACCTTATCGAGGGGGATCGTCCCGCTGTAGCGCTGGAGGAGCCCCCGTTCATAGTAGAGTTCGTCATCGACGCGAGTGAGCCGAAAGCCGTAGTAGCGGGTGAACGTGAGGATAGCGCTGACGATCCAGGCGGCGAGCACGAAGAGCAAGAGCCCCCAGGCGAGGAGGAATATTCCCGTCGCCGGTCCCGGAAGCCCGGCGATTCGGTCGGTTGGGAGCAACGTTTCCGGATCGAATCCGCTGGCGAACGAGAGCGCGATACCGCCCAGGACGCTGGCCCCTGGATCGATGGTGAAGACGCTCAAGATTGCGAGTTCGCGGGGTTCGATCTCGAACAGGATCTCTTCGTCCTCCGACGGCTCCACAGCGGAATCGGCCGCGTCTACCTCGTCCTCGAGTGCCTCATCGTCGTCCCCTTCGGTCCGCTCGGGGCTCGCGCCACCCCGTAGTTGCCGTCTGAGGTGCCGGGCTTCCGACTCGTCGACGTACTGGAGGCTGACTTCGGTTTCGCCGCCGCCGGCGGTTTCGATGTGGACGGCCGCGATCCCGAGAAGTCGTTCGATCACGTTCTGTCTAATATCGACGTTCTGGACCCGACCAAGGGGGAGTTCGCGGTCCCGACGCGAGATCACTCCGGAGGTGACGTCGAACGTGTCCGCAGTGAGTTCGTACCGAAATCGCTGGTAGTAGGCGAACTCGTAGACGATTCCCGTAACGACCCCAAACAGGACGAGACCGAACACCGAGAGCAGATTCATCCCGTTGCCGCCGGGCGAGACGATGACGCCGATGACGAAGAAGACGAAGCCGGTGTTGAGGCTCCTCGAGAGCGATCGGACGGCGACCGACGCCGGATGGAGTTTCTTCATACGGCGTCTTCACCCGCGCTCTCGATCGCGAGCCGGCGCAACGACTCCTGTAGCTCCTCGGCTCGTGCCGGCGTCAGACCGGGGATCGCGACGTCGGAACTCCGCGAGCCGGCCGTGTATACCACCACCGTCGCGAGGCCGACGGTTCGCTCGAGCGGCGAGCGCCGGGAGTCGACGTGCTGGACCCGGACGTAGGGGACGACCGTTTTGGTTCGCGTGAAGACGCCGCGTTCGATGTAGAGGTCGTCGTCCCGAAGGTCGAACCGCCAGACGCCGTATCGCAGCCAGGCCACGCCGATCCGCAGGACGGCGAGCGCGAGGGCAATCGCGACGGCAGCCGGGACGAGTGCCGCGGGCGCGTCGGTCCAGAGGTCGGTGCGGGAAATAGCGATCGTCGCGCCGACGATGATCCCGCCGAAAATCGCGGCTCGAACGATCGCGAGAGCGAGCCAGACGCCCCGCACTCGCGGAGTGAGCCGTTCCATACGTATCGTCACGGAACAATCGTGATTAAAGGGTGGGAAAGCGGCGGCGGTTCGCACGCCGTGAGAGTCCGACGGGTCGGGTTGCGTTTAGTTCGATTACCCCCGAATTTATGCGGAGTGGACGGGTGGTAATCGGCATGACAACGCCCGGTCTCGTCGCGGTGGATCGATCCGATGGGATCGCTACCGTCCGATTGAATCGTCCGGACAAACGCAACGCCGTCACCCTCGAGCTCCTTTCAGAGCTACGTGACGCTCTCGTCGAGCTGCCAGAAGAGGCGGTGGACGGACTTCTCATCGCCGGCAACGGCCCGGCGACCTGTGCCGGAATGGACAGGGTGATCGTCGCCGACGAGGAGTATGACGAGAAGTACGCGGACGAGATCAATGACCTGAACGACGAGATCTACGGCTTCCTCACCTCGCGTCCGTATCCGACGGCCGTGGCGGCCCACGGGGCACTCGTCGGTATCGGGTTCATCCTCTCGCTGCACTGTGACTTCCTCGTCCTCGGCGAGGAAACGACGCTGTCCCTGCCCGAAGTACAGTTCGGGATCGCCGCGACGCACACGATCGCACCACTCGAGCGGATCGTCGGAACCAGAGCCGCGAAAGAAATCGCTCTCACCGGCGATGCGATCGATCCTGACCGAGCCCGCGAACTGGGGCTGGCGAACAGGGTCGTCGCCGAGGACGATGTCGAAGATGCCGCCCGCGAACTCGTCGGCGGGATCGCCGAACACGAGTCGGCCGTCGTCCGCGAACTGAAATCGGCCACGTACGTTCCCGAGTGAGCCGACGCATCGAACGGGTTTCGACGGCAGAGTCGCGAACCCGTGAACCACCGTTTTTACCGATCGCTCGAGAGAGCGAGTCTACTGGGGCTGCGAGAAGCGGGTCGCGAGCTCAGTGGGTCGTCGTCCGGACGTCCTCGACGCGATAGAGATCCTCCTGGAGCCCGTCGCCGTCACAGTCCTCGTTCGGACACTCGTAGTGCCAGCCGTCCTGCGTCGCCGTTCCCTCTCGGAACCGCTCCCCACATACCTGACAGAAGAGTTGTGCCTTTTTGCACGTATCTCGATGCAACTCGAGAGCGAGCTCGGTCTGGAACGACTGGTTGCAGTTGCGACAGGTGTGCATATTTCGTCAGACGTGAGCATCAGCTAAAACTGCTTGGTTATTTTATTGCGCCGCATTCCGAGATGATTCGGCGTCACTGTCCCGATTTACCGCCCACCGATCGGGAATAAAGAACGGGCAGACTTCGTGTTTACTCGTGTTCGAGTATTCAGAACGCTGGTAGATGGCTACAGCCGTGTTCCATGTGAACGTACACCACCAAACTATGTTCGCTCGCTGGTAGATCAGTCGAGAAACCGGGTTTCGTTCGGCTCAGTCTCGCTACTAATTTGTGTGCGGCGATCAAACGGAATGCGTAATGGATCCACTCGTCATCGCCGGTCGATTGATCGCGGGCGTGTTGCTGATCCTGGCGAACGCCTTCTTCGTGGCTATCGAGTTCGCGCTGACGCGCGCACGGCAGTTCACCGAAGAGGAGTTCGTCGGCGGGAACCCCAAACTCGAGCGGGCGTGGGAGATGACGGACGACCTCGAGTTGTATCTCACCACGTGCCAGGTGGGGATTACGGCCTCGAGCATCGCCGTCGGGATCGTGGCCGAACCCGCGTTGGCGGCCATCTTCGAGCCGGTGTTCGCGAACACGGCGCTGGCCTCGATCGGGAGCGGTGCGATCCTCGCTTTCCTCATCATCAACCTCGTTCATCTGACCCACGGGGAGCAGACGCCGACGTATCTCGGCGTCGAGCGGTCGCGGCTGGTCTGTCGGTACGGTGCCGCGCCGCTGTACTGGTTCCACTGGATCATTTCGCCGGTCATCACGCTCGGCGACGGCATCGCGAAACTGACACTCAAACTCTTCGGGGTCGAGATGACCGGCGCGTGGCTCGAGACTGAAGAGGACGTCATCGAGTCCCGGGCGGATCTCCGGAACCGACTCGGCTCCGTGCTCGAGGAAGGCGACCTGTCCGACGAGCGCCGCGAAGAGGTGATGAACGCGTTCCAGATCGGCGAGCAGTCCATCAGCGAACTGATGGTGCCGCCCGAGGAGATCGTTTCGCTGTCGACTGAGGACACCACCGAAGAAAATTTCCGGAAGATGGAGGAGCGCCCGCAGACGCGGTATCCGCTGGTTGGCGAAACGATGACCGACTTCCGCGGCATCGTCTACGCACCGGTTTTCGTCCGTCACCGCGAGAAACTGGCCGAGGGCGACATCGACTTCGCCGAACTGGCGGCACCGCCGATGACGCTCTCGCCCGACGTCGACGTCAGCGATGCCGTCGATCAGTTTCAAGCCGAGAATCAGGAACTTGCGCTGGTGATCGAGGATGGGGAGGTCGTCGGCCTGGTAACCGTGACCGACCTGCTCGAGGCGGTGATGGGCGATATCGAAGACCCGCTCGACGAGGGGCGAATCGATCCGATCGACCGCTGATCCTCGCGGACGGCCGGAACGAGACGGCAGCGCACTCGTCAGAACTGAAAAACGGTTCGATCAGTCGATTCAGTCGTCCTGTCCGAGAATACCGCGCTCGGTCATCTTTCGGGGGTCGAGCACCTCGTCGGCCTCCTCTTCGGTGAGATACCCCTTCTCGAGGACGACGTCGCGAACTGTTTTGTCCTCCTTGAGCGCGGTCTTGGCGACCTCGCTGGCCTTGTCGTAGCCGATGTGGACGTTAAGCGAAGTCGCCATCGCCATCGACTGCTCGACTCGCGACTCGCAGTACTCCTCGTTGGCCTCGAGTTTCCGGACGAAGCGCTCGCCGAACACCTGACTCGCGTTCGAGATGAGTTCGGCCGACTCGAGGAAGTTGTGCGCCAGGACGGGCTTGTAGAGATTGAGGTCGATCTGGCCCTCCGCCGCGCCGGCGGAGACGGCGGCGTCGTTGCCGACGACCTGCTTGTGGACCTGGTTGACGGCCTCGGCGACGACCGGGTTGATCTTGCCGGGCATGATCGAGGAGCCGGGCTGGTTTTCGGGCTGTTCGATCTCGCCGAGTCCGTTACGGGGACCCGAAGCCAGCAGTCGCAGGTCGTTAGCGATCTTGTTCAACGAGCCCGCGACCGTTCGCAGCGCGCCGTGAGCTTCGCTCATCGCGTCGTGGGCGGCCTGGGCCTCGAAGTGGTTGTCGGCCTCACGGAACTGGACGCCAGTCTCTTTCGTGATGTACTCGGCCGCGCGGCCGGGGAACTCCTCGTGAGTGTTCAGCCCCGTGCCGGTTGCTGTGCCGCCGAGCGCGAGTTCGCCGAGGTGGTCGCGAACGCTATCAACGCGCGCCAACCCCTTCGCGACCTGCGTCCGGTAGCCGCCGAACTCCTGGCCCAGCGTGACCGGCGTCGCGTCCTGCAGGTGGGTTCGACCCGTCTTGACGACGTCGTCGAACTCCGCTTCTTTCTCCTCGAGCGCTTCGCGGAGGGTATCCAGTGCCGGGATGACGTCTTTCTCGACGGCCTCGAGTGAGGCGACGTGCATCGCGGTCGGAATGACGTCGTTGCTCGACTGGCCGTAGTTGACGTGGTCGTTGGGGTGGACGACGCGGTCGCCGATCTCGCTGCCCATGAGTTCGGCGGCGCGGTTGGCGATGACCTCGTTTGCGTTCATATTAGAAGAGGTCCCGGAGCCGGTCTGGAAGATGTCGACCGGGAACTGGTCGTCGTGTTCGCCGGCGATGACCTCGTCGGCGGCCTCGATGATCGCCTCGGCGATGTCGTCGTCGACCAGGCCGAGGTCGCGGTTGGCCTGTGCGGCGGCCTTCTTGACGACGCCGAGCCCGCGGACGAATCGGCGACTGAACGTGATCCCCGAGATCGGGAAGTTCCCGATGGCGCGCTGGGTCTGGGCACCCCAGTAGGCGTCCGCGGGTACCTGCATCTCGCCGAGGCTGTCCTCCTCGATTCGGTAGTCGTCTCCGTCTGCCATACGCGGAGGGTCGGGGTCGGTCAGGTAAAATCCACCGAAAGCCCGATATCGTTCTCGCGAGCGCGTTCTCGCAAGGCAGTTTGGAGCCGTTCTCGGCCCGTGCCGTGAACGTCGCGAGCCGTCTCAAGGGCGATATCGTCGATCGTCGGCGACCCCCACGCGAAGGTGCGCGAACTGGCGGTGTCGACGGCCAGCGACGCCAATCCGAGCCGCCGCTGGAAGATCGACCGTCGTGTCGAGACCGTCTGAATGCGGTAGTAGGGAACGACGGTCGTCCGGCGCTTCCAGAAGCCGCTTCGGATCACGAGGTGGTCCTCGCCGACGAAGTAGCCCAGATTGACGTACTTCAGGTGGGCCGCGGGTGGCACTGCGGCGAAGACGACCGCGGCGAGATACCACCGCTCGAGGCTGGAGACCTGCGCGAGACCGAACGCCGCGGTAACGACGGCAGCCGCGACGATGGCGTACCGGACGAGATAGCGCCGACGAGCCAGCGTTGGTGGGCTTCGAAATCGCGGCGATTCGACGCCGGTGAGGTTCTCGGCGAACCGATAGACGCGATCGGTCTCGGCCAGGGGAACGGCCGACTGGCTGCCGCTACTGCTGTCTGGGCCGTAGCCCGCGGTTTCGACCCAGAGGCCGGCGTAGCCGACCAGTCGCTGGAGCGGGTTCTCGGTGACGGTGACCGACTGGACCTTCTCGACGGGGATCGAGCCGCTGTAGCGCTGGATGAGCCCGCGCTCGTAGACGAAATCGTCCCCGGCCCGCCCGAGGCGGAACCCGTAGTAGTTCGCGACCGTGTAGATCGCGCTGGCGACGTAGGTGGCGACCGACCACTGGATGAGAGAGATCCCGATCAACACGAGGAGGGATCCCATGCCGGCACCGTCGAGCGTCTCCGGGCCCCCGAACGGGCGAGCGATGTCAAGAACGAACGCCGGGACGAGGCCCGAACCGGAATTGGCACCGCCGAAGAAGAACAGTATCGCGATCGGAAAGACCGCCGCTCCCCACCGGAACGAGGTCAGCGCGTAGAGCAGGAGTTCGCGGAACTCGAGGTCGAACAGAAGGGTCGGCTTCCCCTCGTCTCGAGAGCGCGTTTGCCGTCCCCGCTCGCCGACATCGGTAGCCGAGTCATCGCCGTCGGCCGGGGCCGCGCGCTCGTCAGTGCTCGCTTCGTCGTCCGTCTTGGCCGTCAGTCGGCGGATTTCGGCCCGAAGGCGTTCGGCTTCGCCCTCGCTGACGTAGTTCAACGTCGCCTCGGTCTCACCGCCACCGGCGGTCTCGATCGAGACGACGGCGAGTCCGAGAATCCGCTGGAACACGCCCTGCGAGACGTCGACGTTCTGGATACGGCGGTACGGTATTTCTCGAGACCGGCGGGAGAAGACGCCCGATGTGACGTCGAAGGTGTCCGGCGTCGCTTCGTAGGTGAACCGATAGTAGTACGCGATTCCGTAGCCGATGCCGGCGACGAGGCCGATCGGGGCCAGCACGAACAGCAAATCGATATCGACGTCGAAGAGGCTGGACCCCATCCCAACGAGAAAGACCGGAACCGAAAATCCGGTCAGCCCACGCTGAAGTGCCATCGTCACCGCGCTGAGCGGATGCAAGCGATTCATGTCAGACGGCGTCCTCGGCTTCACTCTCGACGGCCAGTTCACGGAGGGTGTCCTGCAGACGCCGCGCACGATCGGGGGTCAGTCCCGGGATCCGAACGTCCGCGTTCCGGGAACCGGCCGTGTAGACCACGACGCTCGAGAGGCCGAGCACCCGCTCGACGGGGCCAAACTGGGTGTCGACGTGCTGGACGCGGACGAAGGGGACGGCTGTTTCGACGAACGTGACGACGCCGCGCTCGAGGTAGAGGGCGTCATCCTGTAGCTCGAACCGCCAGAGCTGATACAGGCGGAGGGCGTAGACGGTTCCCAGAACGAGTCCGATCGCGACGACGCCGGCGATTGCCGCCAGCGGAACGCTGAACTGCCACTGATCGAGGCCGAAGAGGATCCCGCCGAGGACGATCGCGGCGATCGCCCCGCGAGCGATCCAGAGCAACCTGATGCGGGGGTGGAGGGATTCCATACGTATAACGTGTCAGGACTGGTGGATAAATCTACGGTTCCGAGCGGACGCAGATCGAGAAGAAACCCGGTCGTCAGTGGTGGCGGTCAGTTCTCACCGGGGACCGTGAGCACGGGCACGGGTGCCGACCGGCGGACCCGTTCGGTGACGCTCGTCGAGGAGATGTATCGACGGAGACCGGTTCGAGTCGGTTCGCCCAGCACGATGAGATCGATATCGTTGTGGCTCGCGTAGCGAACGATCTCATCGCTCGGATCGCCGTACCGAAGCCGTTTCTCGACCGAAACGTCGGTTTCGGTGGCCGCGTCGCCGATCGCATCCAGGGCCGCTTCGGCGCTCGCCTCGCGTCTCTCGACGACCATGTCCCACCGGTCGACCGACGCGTTCATTCGAACGACCGACAGCGCGTCGACTTGCGCGTCGTGACGGAGCGCTTCCGAGACTGCGACCGAACCGACCGCATCGTCCGTCTCGCCGTCGATCGCGACCAAGACGCGATCAAATCTCCCCGTCTCGTTCGGGAGCGTGTCTGGGACGTTCTGGCCGCCGGCCGCGGTCGATTCGGTCGTCCTTCTCGACTTCGATGACATTACGTCATGGTATCGGGCAGAGCGATAAATATTTGTCCAGAAAAGTATGCATAGCGTCTCACGGTTTCGTTCCTCGCGTCCGAATACGGACAGTGAATCGGCTTCACGGTGTGAAAGAGCATCCGAACGCGCGAGCACGTCCCAGGCGTTTGGCGGAGGGTCCGGATGCTGTCGAACAACGCCGGCTGTCGGGGTGCAACAGCGACCGCGGTGAACGGACGTCCCGCTATTCGGCCTCGAGATCCGCGTACTCCTCGGGGGTGTACGTCGATAGCTCGAGGGCGTGGATGTCGGTCGTCATGTGGTCACCGAGCGCGTCGTACACCTGCTGGTGTTGCTGGACGAGCGGCAGGCCATCGAAGACGGGGGAGACGACCGTCGCGGCGAGGTGGTCTTCGTCGTGTTCGTCACGCGCGTGGGAGACCGTCGCCTCACAATCCTCGAGATTCGATTCGATAAGTTCCTCGACGGCAGCTGGATTCATAGTGGGAGGAAAACGCGCTCGAGGCAAAAGCGCCCCGGTCGCGGCCAGTGGGGTAACGGAGTCGCGAGTTCGAAGGCGACGGGCTGCTTGCCCGGACTCAGAAGGGGGTATCGGGCGGGACGTCGCGGCCCGAGGAGCCCTGCTCGGCCAGTCCGTCGAGCCCGGTACTCACGGAGACGTGGTCGATGTCGTCTATTTCGGCCGGGAGGCGCTGCTGAATCGCCTGCGTCGTCATCGGGCTGACCCCACAGCCGCTACACGCACCGCTGAGATTGATCGAGACGCGGCGCTCGTCCAGGTCGACGTCGGTGATCGATGAATCGCCACCGTGCATCTCGATCTGGGGGAAGTTCCGGCGGAGGAACAGCGATACGTCTTCGCGAACGGCGTCCTCGGGGGACTGCTCCGGCTCGGACTCACTCATACGTAGACCAAACAACTGGAGAGATATATACTGTCGGGCGAACCGGTTCACGGTTGCGTCCTCGAGCCGGCACGACTGTCTTCGAGCCGGCCGAACCGAGAGTGCGCCGGGCCGCGCGGGCCGAGATGACGGCGACTTTATGTCGACTCGAGACGCCGTCTCCGATATGTCACTGGCAGCCGAGACGCGCCGGGCGGTCGACCGTCACCCGTTTCTCCGGACCGCCCTGCGAGCCGGCGTCGTCAACTACACCGCCGCCGCCCGTTATCTCGATATCGATGGCGAGATCGACGCTATTGCGACTGCGCTCCGGCGGTACGCCGAGGAGTTGCCGACCTACGAGACCGAGTCGCGAGACGTGCGGGTCCGAATGGAAAGCGGGATCGGGCCGCTCGAGGGCGGGGACGAACGTGGGACCTCGACCGCTGAAGACGACGCACTCGTCACCGTCGGCGGGACGGCCTTCGGTCCCTGCGGCGGCGACAGAACCGCTATCGTCGCGACCGGCGACGTGGACACGGCCGCACTCGCGGCGGTGCTGGCGCGACTCTCGCTCGAGGACATTTCGCCGAGCGCGGCGGCCGTCGCCGACGGCACGCTGGTCGTCGTGGTCGCCCGACTCGAGGGCGCGAACGCGCTGCGAGCGGTCGAGGACGCGCTCGATCGTGTGGACGTTCGGATGGAGTGAGAGACGAGCGAAACGGGCGAGCGAAATTATAGTAACAACTGGAACGATTCACACACTGATCGCACAGCCGTCGTGCGATCAGGTGGGTATTGACTTTCAGTGGCTACTATAGTGTTCGCTACTATCGTACGCCTCGCTGAAATCCCACTCGCGACGGAGGAGCTCTTCGACACCGTGCTCGAGGAGGACGTCACCGAGGATCGTCGCCCTGTAGTACGTATAGAGTCCGTCGCTGTCCCGTTCCGTTCGGACGCGTTTCTCGATGAGCCCGACGTCTCGGAGTTTATTGAGATGGTAGTGGAGCGTGCTATCGTCGATCTCCAGTACCGAATCGAGCTCCGTCGGTGTCAACTCGTCCGTGTGAGAGAGACGGTAGACGATCTCGAATCGGGTTCGATTCCCGATCGCGGCCTGCATCTCGAGGTACTCCTCGAGGGAGAGGACGCTCTGCTCCGGCAGTAGGTCGTCCGGGTCGGTCGGATCGCCGTCGGCGATCCGCGTATGTTTCGTCCCCATCGTACCACGGACTACTCGCCCTCGTCTCTTAGTCCTTGTCAAGCCAGCATTTACTGAAAATGTACTTCTTTATATACTGTCGGCAGATTATTCCGAATATGACGCAGGAGATTACGCGGGATCTTATCGCGGACCGGCTTGGCACCGTGAAATACGATCGATTTCTCCTCTATCTAATGGGTCCGTATAAATCGTTCAATCTGAACTACGTGCTGACCGACGAGGAACGGCAGAACGTGTCCGTTGGGGACCTGCCCGGTCCTCTCAGGAAACTCTTCCAGAACGAGGACGCAATCGACGAGGCGGAAGCCCTGCTCCGACGATTACAAGGAACGCTTCGAACGGATCCTGAGGTAAACGCATTCCTCGCGGTCGACATCGATATCGAGACCGATGAGATCGATGCAGTGACTCAGAGCATCGAGTACGCCCGGTGCGCGAATGCAACCGTGTTCATCGTGCCGTTCCTCGGCCACAACTTCGGTATCGGAGAGGAGACGGGCAGTATCTTAGAGAACGTCGCGGAGACACACGATGACAGGATCGTCTTCGTCCACGAGGCGAACGTGACCAGTGAGATGATTCGGTCGGCACGAGCCCGATGGGACCTCCGTATCGAAACGTACGAGACGGAAGCGGAACTGATCGATACGGTGCGACGATTCGTCGTCACGACGATGAACCGCGAGCGGTTCGGAGAGCTCGACCATCTGGACTAATCGCAGTTATTCTGCTGGCTCTCGCGATCGCCGCGTGTCGGTCTTGAGACGAGCAAGCACCGCGTTCGGATGCCATCACACGCTTTAACTTTCGTCCGGGGGAAGTGAGCCTAATGACCCTGCACGTGACGAACACGTTGACGGGCGAGAAAGAGCCGTTCGAGCCACGGGATCCCGAGAACGTCCTGCTCTACTACTGTGGCCTGACGGTCTCGGATCCGCCACACCTGGGCCACGCCCGCTCGTGGGTCCACGTCGACGTCATGCACCGCTGGCTCGAGCACCTCTCATACGACGTGCGTCACGTCGAGAACTTCACCGACGTCAACGAGAAGATCGTCGCCCGCGTCGGCGAGGACGAACTGGGCGAGAGCGAGGCCGACGTCGCCGAGACCTACATTCAGCGGACGATCGACGACATGCGCTCGCTGAACCTCCTGCGGGCGGAGGTCTACCCCCGCGTCTCCGAGCACGTCCCCGAGATCATCGACCTCGTCGAGACACTGATCGAGAAGGGCTACGCCTACGAGTCCAACGGTTCGGTCTACTTCGACGTGAGCAGCTTCGACGAGTACGGCAAACTCTCGAATCAGGAGCTCGGCGAGATCGAGTCTCAGGGCGATCCCGACGAACGCACCGAGAAGCGCAATCCGGCGGACTTCGCGCTCTGGAAGGCCGGCGGCGTCGATCCCGACGCGGTCGCGGAGCACCGCCACGAAGGTGTCGGCCACAGCGGAGATCCACCCACGGGGCTGACCTGGGACTCGCCGTGGAGCGAGGGCCGTCCCGGCTGGCACATCGAGTGCTCGGCGATGAGCATGACCCACCTCGACGAGACGCTGGACATCCACGTCGGCGGTCGCGATCTGGTCTTCCCCCACCACGAAAACGAGATCGCCCAGTCCGAAGCCGCGACGGGCCAGCAGTTCGCGAACTACTGGCTCCACTGCGAACTGTTCCAGATGGACGAGGAGAAGATGTCCTCGAGTCTGGGTAATTTCGTCACGGTCGACGAAGCGATCGATCGCTGGGGGACGAACGTCATGCGGACGTTCCTGACCGCCGGCTCGTACAACAGCAAACAGCTCTACTCCGACGAGACGATCGCCGAGGCCGAGGAGCGATGGGACCAACTCGAGCGGGCCTACGAGGCGGCCGTCGAGGTACTCGACTCCCCGGCGGCGAGTTCGAAAGTCGACGACGAGTCCTTGCGCGACGAGGTCGACGGCGCGCGCGAGTCGTTCGCGACGGCGATGAACGACGACTTCAATACCCGAGAAGCGCAGTCCGCGCTGCTGTCGGTCGCGACGGCGATCAACCGGCATCTCGAGGACGCGAACGACGAGAGCGATCGGAAAACCGACGGCTACGATTACCGCGGACTCCGGCAGGCCGTCGAGACTCTCGAGGAACTTGGCGGCGTCCTCGGACTCTCCTTTACGGGCGATACGACGGGCGCTGCTGCACTCGCCGGCGACGTGGTAAACCTCGTTCTCAGCGTGCGCGAGCGAGAGCGCGAGGCCGGCAACTACGAGCGCGCCGACGAATTGCGCGACGAACTCGAGGCCCTCGGCGTCGAAGTCCAAGACACCGACGAGGGGGCGACGTACCGGCTGCCGTCGAGCGAGTGAGGGTCGCCGATTCTCCGGTCGTGACCGCTCGATGGCCGATTCTCTCAAGTAGCCGTTTTGCTTACTAGGTGACGATGGCCGATCACAGTTCGTTCGTCACCGCGGGGTTCGACGCCCTGCCGGCGAACGTCGCGATTCTCGACGCAGAGGGGGTAATCGTCTACACGAACGCTTCGTGGGACGCGTTCGGGGAGACGGAGGGATTGCCCGAGACAACGGGCGGGGTCGGGACCAACTATCTCGAGGTCTGTGACGCTGCGAATGACGATGCCGATGCGACGCAGGCGGCACGGGGAATACGGGCGGTCGCGACCGGCGACCGCGGCGAGTTCTCGCTCGAGTATCCCTGTCACTCACCGGAACGCAAGCGCTGGTTTACGATGCAGGCCACGGTGTACAAGCATGGCGACGAGCGGTTCGTCCTCATCATGCACGTCGATATCACCGAACGGCGTCGGCTCGAGCAGCGAACTCGCGAGCAGGCGGATCGCATGGAGGGGTTCGCGAAACTCCTCTTTCACGATCTGCGAAACCCGTTGTCAGTCGCCCTGGCGCAGGCGGAAACCCTCGAACTGGACGACGACATCGATCTCGGTTGCGGGGACGGCGACCGCAGTCCGTTGCGCTCGTCGCTCGAGCGAATGGAGTCGATCATCGACGACGCGCTGGCGCTCGTGACGATCGAGGACATCGAGGAGACCGAGGTACTCTCGCTCGAGACGGCGGTCGAGACCGCGTGGGCGCACGTCAGTACTGGATCTGCGACAGTATCGGTCGCCGATGATGTCGAGTTTCGCGCGAACCCCGATCTCGTGAGTCACCTGTTCGAAAACCTGTTTCGCAACAGCGTAGAGCACGGCACCACAGGCAGTCGGTCGAGGGTCGACGAGACGATCGAACGCGGCGGCGACGCCGTCGCGATCGAGGTCGGCGTGCTCGAGGCAGTCACCGAGACGTCTACCGACGCGCCCGCCGAGCCGAGAGCGGGGGGAGCGTCACTCGAGCGGTCGACCGCGGACGGAACGGATGAACGAGTCGCTATCGATGGGTTCTACATCGAAGACGACGGACCTGGAATTCCGGCCGAACACCGCGAAAAGGTGTTCAAGTCGGGGTTCTCTCCCGATGGCGGGTCCGGTCTCGGTCTCGCAATCGTTCGCGATGTCGCCGACGCGCACGGTTGGTCGGTCACTGCTGAGACGAGTCGGGACGGCGGCGCAAGATTCGAGATTCGGAACGTCTCGACGGTCGACCGATAGTCGCCACCGGGCGCCGATGTCCCTGCTCGAACGGCCGTCTCACGGTCGAATGTTCCGGTTCGGTTGGTCGTCTATCGTTGCTGGTTGGGCGAGTTGTCGAACAGTAATCAGGGAGTGAAGATCGCCGCGGCGTTTATTTCTTCGAGTCTGGTCGAAGACTCACATGAATCGACGGCTGTTTCTCGGCGCGCTCACGGCGGGCGGCGTCGGCGCGGTGGCCGGCTGTCTCGGCGGTTTCGCCGACGATATGACGATGGTTTCAGCGGCACCCGCACGCGTTTCAGACGAGGCGGCCGCCGAAGCCGGCTACGAGTATCAGGGAACGATAAAACGCATCGAGACGCAGCAGGTGGGCGGCAAGGATGTCGAACTGACGAGCTACAATAGCGTCTACGATCGGGCGATCGAACTCCCGGCCGAGCGCTTCGGCGACCAACCGGTGCGGGCGGGGGCGTTCAGCGTGCTCGCAGCGCCACACGTCACCGCCGGTGGCGAGGAATTCAACCCCGTCAGTGGGCCGTCGACAGTGGAACTCGCCGAACGCGTGCAACGTCGCTACGACGGCCTGTCGATCGACCGGGCCGTCGGGGGCCGCGCGCTCGAGGCGCTCGGCGAGCGGTTCCCCGTCGAATCCGTCGAGGGAACTGCGACGCTGAACGGGGAGTACGACCTCGACATCGCCCTGGATAGCATCCGGGACGAACACGAGGGCGACCACCTCGTCGTCGTGGCGATCTACCCCACCGGGGCCGTCCGCGATAGGGAGTCGGAGCGAACGCGGATCGACACGCTGGTTCGGGGACTCGAGCAGTACGACGATCTCGAGGTCGATATCGTCGAGACCGAGGGAGCGGACGGGTGACGGCGACGGAGAGCGACGGTCATACGGACTGCTGTCAGTCATTTCGGGTGCGACCGCGAATACGGCCTGCGGTCGCACCGGTACATCGTTACAGCAGACCGTATCAGAACCCGATCGCCGTCGCGAGTGAGAGCCCGCTCGCGAGCGCGCCAAGCAGGTAGCCGCCGATCGCGCCGCCGTTGAGCAGCGGCAATCCGGCGTGGGGGCGCCCCTCAAGGACCATGTACATGAGCACGAGCAGGCCGGAAATCGTCCCCACCATCGCACCGAGCGCCGGCAGGTTCAGCGCGATTCCGGGAACCGAGAGCGCCCCGGCCTCGAGGAAGTACGCCGCGCTGGCGACGAGAATCGATGGGATAACGGCGTCGCCGAGACCGATGAACAGGGCGTCGCGCTCGAGGGCATCGGCGTCAGTCTCGGCATCGGTTTCGGTATCGCGTTCGTCGGCATCGGTGTCCGAACTGCCGGCGGCGGCCGCGTCGTCTCGCTGACCGCCGTCGGCGGCGCTCCCGTCGGCGGTGCTCTCGTCAGTGGCGCTCTCGTCAGTGGCGCTCTCGTCAGCGGTGCTCTCGTTGGGCTCGCGATCGTCCTCGAGCACGTCGTCAGTGCTGCCGGCCTCGAGATAGGAGTAGGAGAGGGTCATGGGGATAACGAGCACGACGGGGATCTTGAGGTCCATGACGCCGTCGGCGAGGTCGAGCATGTGTTCGGTGCCGTAGACGCTGATTGCGTCGTAGATCGCGAGCACCGAAAGCAGGAGGAGTGCGGGCAGCAGGCCGAAACTGATCCCGAACAGGGCGGCGGCGCCGGCGCCCATCACCACCCCCGCGCTGTCGATGACGTACCACTCGGGATACCACAGCAAGGCCGCGCCGACGGCCAGTGAGGCGACGATCGCGAGGGCGTTTGCGACCCCGTCGGAGACGAACGTCCCGACGAGAGCCGGCACGAGTTCGGCGAAGACGTACCACGAGATCATCACGCTGACGCCGACGAGCAAGAGCCTGATGAGCCAGTCGAGATCGTACCTGAACGCGGCGAGCATGAGGCCAGTTGCGACGAGCATGACCCCGAAGTAGAGGACGCTGTTCGTCGGATTCTGTGGGTCCTCGACGGCCTGCCGACCCGATTCCTGAAACGGCTCGACCAGCGCCAGCGCACCGAGCTGGACGCCGAGAAAGAGCAGGACCGTCGTGCCGACGGCGGCGAGGATCCGTGTCCGGTCGTTCATGTCGCGGCGTTTGCACCCCGCTCCTATCGTCTTTTCCACTTCGGATTTGGCGTCTACTACGTCTCGAGGGCTGTGTATAAACGGTGTGCACTGATGGGATCGATGTGAACGACGTGTCCTGCTATCGCGACAACACGGAATCGCCACGGCCTCCCCAGCCGATTCGCTCACTCACATACGTTCGTTCACTCATCCCTCGCGCAACGTCATCGACTGCCCTCGTTTTCACTCGGGCAGTCAACAGCGCGCGCCACTGCATGCCGATTGGCTCGACGGAGTGATACGTCGTACCCCGACACAGTGACAGTGTGGCGAAAACCGAACCGAAGCGGAAAACGAGACGGTGACCGACGCCGCTATCGCGCGTACAGCGTCGATCCGATCAGCGACGGCAGGTGAACGCCGTCGTCCGGCGTCACCGCCAGATACGGCCTCGAGACCGGGCCGAAGACGTCGACGACCCGGCCGACTCCCTCGAGGTCATCGTCGAGGACCATCGTGCCGATTTCGTCGCGGAATTCGTCGGGCGTGTCGCTGCCGGCGTCGTCCGCCTCGTCCGCTCGGAGGACGGCAAGTCCCTGCGCGGTCCGGACGACTGCGCCTACTCGGCGCATGTCAGTCGCGCATCGCGACGACGTACGCCGCGACGGCTTGGACGAGGTCGTTCTTCGTCGAGTCGTCGGCCCCGCGAACGACGACCCGGCCCCGGTCGGCCCAGTGCTCCCGGGAGTAGGACTTGTCCCGCTCGATCGTGGCGTCGTACCCGATCTGCTGGACGGACTTCGCGATCTCGTCGACCGTCGGTTCCTCGACCGCCAGATCCTCGGACACGCGTCGGCCCTCGGCCCTCGAGAGGTTCGCATCGAGATAGGCGGGCCAGATGACGTTCTCGACCATGCCATGGTCTGTGTAGCCCGGCGAGTAAACCCTTTTCAAAACGATACGTCGAACGCCGACAACGATACGAACGGTGAGAACGGTGAAAACAGGAGCAACGGGAGGTCTGCGAACTATCGTCGCCGCGCGACGAATCCGGCGGTAGCTAGGAGGGCGACGAGCGCGACGGGAACACCGAATCCGGGGATAGCGCTGTCGTCACTCTGGTCTTCGTCCGTATCGTTGCCGCTCCCGTTACCGGGTTCGCCGGAGGCCTCGAGTTCGGCTTCGATCTCGGCGTACACTTCGGGGTAGACCTGCTCGATGATCGTTTCGATCGCGTAGACGACGTTCGGGCCGGGTTGGCTCATCGCGTTGTCGTCGACTGCGACGACGTTGCCCTCGGTGATGGCTGTCGTCTCCTCGAGACTGTCCGCCGACGGCGGTTCCGCCGTTCGGTCGGGGTAGACGATCCACTCGGGATCCTCGTCGACGACGACTTCCGCGTTCATCTGGCCCCAGCCGGTTTGACCGACCGACGCGGCCAGGTTGGTCAGACCGGCAGTAGTCATCACCTCGTGTTGGAACGTCTCCGTCCCGTGCGTGTCCCCGTTCTCGCCGCCGTCGTAGTACGCGAGCGGTTCGGACTCGTTCTCGAGAGCGTCCTCGTAAATTTCGAGCCGCTCGTTCATCCAGTCAATCGTCTCCTCGGCGCCGTCGCACTCGCCGGTTACCTGCCCGGTCACGCGGACGTTCTCGCGAACGTCGTCGAGCGAGGTCGCGGTGTCGAGGACGACGACCGTGATCCCGGCGTCGTCGAGCGTCTCGAGGAGGTCCTCGTTGAACGTGGCGATGTTCGCGGCGAGGACGACATCGGGGTTGAGCGCGACGATTTCCTCGGCGACGGGGGTCACCCCGTCGTCGCCAGTAATGTCAGTCCGATCGCCTGCGTCGAGCGACTCCGTGTATTCGCTGACCGGCATCCCGACCACTTTGCCCTCGGCACCGATGGAGTAGGCGAGTTGGGCGTCACCCGGATAGAGCGTCACGACCGACTCCGGCTCGCTCTCGATCGTGACCTCCTCGCCGGTCGCGTCGGTCATCGTGAGCGGGTATTCACACTGCGCATCCGATTCCTGAACGGCAGCGTTCGGTGCGGTAGTCGCGCCGGCCACGGCGGGGCCGATCGCGGATAGTGTCACCAGAAGTACTACTAGGACGGCTAGCTGTTGTCGCATCGTCGAATACGTGAGCCCTACTTCAACAAATATTTGCCTACTCCAATCGAGGTTGTGGTGTATGAAGCGATCGGTCCGGACAGCGGTCTGGTCGACGGGCCTCGCGGGCCTGCTCGTCGTCGCCGTCGTCGTCAGCGCCGCACTCGGACCAGTTCGGATCGATCCCCTGACCGTCGCGATGGCGATCCTGAACGGGATCGTCGTCCCGTCGGGCCTCGAAACCGGACCCGGAACCCTGCCGGTATTCGGCTGGTCGGTTCCAGTGGTGGGCCTCGAGTACGCGTCCGTTTTCTCGTTCGACGTCCCCGGAACGCACCAGTACATCGTCACGCAGATGCGACTGCCCCGTATCGCCCTCGCAGCCACGGTCGGATTCGCACTCGCCGCTGCGGGGACGGTTATGCAGGGGTTCTTCCGGAACCCGCTCGCGGACCCCTCGATCATCGGTGTTTCGTCCGGCGCTGCAGCCGGCGCGGTCGCGCTGATCGCTTTCCCGGCAATCGTTCCGTTCGGAAACCTGCACCTCGCCGCGTTCGCAGGTGCACTCACGACCGCGTTTCTCGTCTACGCTATCGCCACCGAAGGTGGTCGAACGCCAGTTGCAACGCTGTTGCTCGCCGGAGTCGCCGTCCAAGCGTTTCTGGGATCACTGATTTCGTATATGCTCATCCACAGCGGCGACGGTCTCAGGGAAGCCGTCGTCTGGCTGATGGGGAGCTTGCGAGACCGGGGATGGAGCGACGTCGCGTTCGCACTGCCAGTCACCCTCATCGGCGTTGTCATTCTCGGTGCGTACGCGCGGGAGCTCAACGTCCTCTTGCTCGGCGAGGAGGACGCACACCATCTCGGCGTCGATGTCGAACGGACCAAGCTACTGTTGCTCGCGCTGGCGAGCATCGTTACCGCAGCGGGCGTCGCCGTCACCGGTGTGATTGGCTTCGTCGGACTCGTCGTGCCACACATCATGCGGCTGCTCGTTGGGCCCGACCACCGGATCCTCTTTCCGACGAGTGCCCTCGCAGGGGCCTCGTTTCTGGTCGTGACCGACACGATCGCGCGGTGGCCAGCCGGGCCGACCGAAGTCCCAGTCGGCATCGTTACGGCGGCGCTCGGGGCCCCGTTCTTCCTGTTTCTGCTCACTCGCCGGGAGGTGCATTCGGTATGACTGGAATCGATCGAACGGGCGAGCGGGACGCAGTCAATCGAAATCTCGACCCGGCCACGATCACCGTCGAGGACTGCTCGCTCTCCTTCGGCGATCTCGAGGTACTCGATACCGTCTCCCTCTCGATCGAGCCCGAGGAGTTCGTTGGCTTCGTCGGACCGAACGGGGCTGGGAAGACGACGCTCCTCCGCGCGATCAGCGGCGCGCTCGAGCCCGATTCCGGAACGGTCGCGATTGGCGGAGACGATATCCACGAACTCTCCTCGCGAGCCGCAAGCCGACTCGTCTCCGTGGTTCCCCAAGACACGACGCTCTCGTTTTCGTTCCCCATCCGTGACGTCGTCGAGATGGGGCGACATCCACACCGCTCGCGGTTTTCGTCGCCGACGTCGGAGGACCGCGCCGCGGTCGAGCGCGCCCTCGAGCGGACCCGGACGACGGAGTTGGCCGACCGACCGATCGACGAGGTCAGCGGCGGGCAGCGCCAGCGGGTCGTGCTGGCGCGGTCGATCGCCCAGGAAACGCCGGTCATGCTGCTCGACGAGCCGACGGGGAGCCTCGACGTCAATCACCAGATCGAGACGCTCGAACTGGTCCGCGAACTGGTCGACGAGGGACGAACCGTCTGTGCGGCGATTCACGACCTCGATCTGGCCGCGCGGTACTGCGATCGGCTCGTGATGCTCGCCGACGGCGACATCTATCGGAACGGTCCGCCGTCGGACGTGCTCACGGGAGACTCGCTCGGCGACGTCTTCGACGCAACCGCGACGGTCACTACCCATCCGCTCACGGGATCGGAAACCGTGACGGCGTTCCCGCGTTCCGGTCCGGACGGCGCGTGGACCGGTATCGATCGCGACACCGTTCGGGTCCACGTCCTCGGAACCGGGCCGATCGCCGCGCGCGTGCTCGCCCGACTCGAGAACGCGCGAGATGAGGACGATGCGCGAGACGGTGACGGTGCGGCCGAACCCCCCGCCCTCGAGGTTAGTCTCGGTCCGGTCACCGACGGGGATACGGCGACCGAAACCGCCCGCTCGCTTTCGGTCGACTGCATCGAAATCCCGCCGTTCGAATCCCTCTCACCGGCCCATCTGACGACGTTCGAGACCGTCGTTCGGGAGGCCGACGTGACCGTCGTTACGGAGAGCGTGCTCGACACCTCCGGCGGAGGTACACGTCGCCTTCTCGAGGTCGCGGATGCGATCGCCGACTCGATCGTGATCGCAACGCAGGGGGAGCAGGGGGAAGACGATCCTTCGGGAAGCGACGTCGATGCGCCGCGAAAGCGGGTATCCGCGGTTGAATCGGAATCCGCTCTCGAGGTGCCAGCGGAGCGGATACTCGAGGGGGTGGCGGACGCGCTCGAAACCGGCGGTGACGCGTCACGCTCGATTCCGGACACGGAGTCGTCGAATACCGGGTCAACGTCGTCGGACGGCGACTCGAGTTCGGGCGTGTCGGCCGAGTCCTCGAGCGACTGAGACGGACTTCTGTAGTGGCTGAGACGGAGTCCTGTCAGTCAGTTCCGGTGCACCCATACGGCGGGTCGTGGCTGCGCCGGGACACGGTGACAGTAGACCGTCGAAGACTACCACCCGAGGAACCAGAGGATAATTCCGAGAACGATGCCGGAGACACCGACGAGAATCCCGACGCCGGGGATAACGGGAATCGGAACGAGACCGATCGCGAGAACGATCGCGATGACGATGACGATCGTCGAGAGTCGGACCATACTCGTATGTGATGATCACGTCGGGTAGACGTTGTGCTTGCTTGATACGGGTTCGAGACGCAAGATTGGTGGTAGAACGGGTGATCAGTGAAACGATTCGCGCATCCCGGTGCTTTCCAGTCGGCTACGGACCCAATCGGCTACGGACACGGCACCGAGATCTGACGGTCGGCTACCGATACCGAGATCTGACGGTCGGCTCCGAATTCCGTTTGATCGGCTTTCGTACACGCTCCTCAAATCGAGTCCGAGAGAAGGCGGAGCGTCGACGATCCGGCCGCAACTGGACGGTTTTTTACCCCTCCGCCACCGAGTGGCGGCCAATGACCGAGTACGATTACGAGGCCCTCGGACTCGTCGCCGGGCTGGAGATCCACCAGCAACTCGATACGGCGACGAAGCTGTTCTGCCAGTGTCCGACCGACATCCGCGAGCCCGAGGCGTCGACGCGACGGTTCACGCGCTACCTCCATCCCACCCGGAGCGAACTGGGCGAACTCGACGACGCCGCCGTCGAGGAGAGCATGGTCGAGCGCGAGTTCGAATATCTCGCCTACGACTCGACCTGTCTCGTCGAGGAGGACGACGAGCCGCCCCACGAACTCGACGCGGAAGCCCTCGAGACGACGCTCGAGGTCGCTCAGCTGATGGATATGAGTCCCGTCGATCGAGCCCACGTGATGCGCAAGATCGTCGTCGACGGCTCGAACACGTCGGGCTTTCAGCGCTCGTCGCTGATCGCCACCGACGGCGAGATCGAAACGAGCGACGGCACGGTCGGGATCGAGGACATGCTACTCGAGGAGGAAAGCGCCCAGCGCGTCGAAGAGACCGAGGATGGCGTGCGCTACAGCCTCGACCGACTCGGGATTCCACTGGTCGAGATCGGGACGAGCCCGGATATTTCGAGCCCCGAGCAGGCCCTCGAGGCGGCCGAGCGGATCGGAATGTTGCTGCGTTCGACCGGGAAGGTCAAGCGCGGACTGGGGACGATCCGCCAGGACGTCAACGTCTCGATCGAAGAGGGCGCTCGCGTCGAGATCAAGGGCGTCCAGAGCCTCGACGACATCGACGACATCGTGCGCAACGAGGTCGCTCGACAGGCCGAACTCGTCGCGATTCGGGACGAGCTTTCGGAGCTCGAGGCGTCGGTCGGCGACGTTCGGGACGTGACCGAGGTCTTCGAGGGTACCGAGAGCGGCGTCATCGGCGGTGCACTGAACAGCGGCGGGTCGGTGATGGCGGTACCACTCTACGGCTTCGATGGAATCGTGGGCCGCGAGATCGCTCCCGATCGCCGGCTCGGTACCGAGTTCTCGGATCACGCGAAGCGCCACGGCGCGGGCGGGATCTTCCACACGGACGAGCTGCCCGCGTACGGAGTCACCGACGACGAGGTCGCGTCGCTTCGAGACGCCGTCGGAGCGAGATCCGAAGATGCCGTCGCGATCGTCGCAGCCGACACCGAGATCGCGGAGTCGGCGATCGACGCCGTCGCGGAGCGGGCGGGAACCGCGCTCGAGGGCGTTCCCGAGGAGACCCGCGGTGCGAACGACGACGGGACGACCAGATACCTGCGGCCGCTCCCGGGGGCCGCGCGGATGTATCCCGAGACGGACGTGCCGCCCGTCGAACCGGACCCGAGCGACGTTCCGGAACCCGAATTGCTGACAGCAAAGGTCGAGCGCTACCAGGACGAGTATGGGCTCGGCGAGGGGCTGGCCGAACAGGTCGCCTACGGCGAGTACATGCCGCTGTTCGAGGACGTCGTCGCGGATGGGATCGATCCGACGCTGGCGGCGACGACGCTCGAGTCGACGCTGACCGAACTCCGACGCGACGATGTGCCAGTCGAGAAGCTGACTCGGAAACACCTCGAGTCAGTCTTCGCGATGGCCGAGGGCGGAGACCTCGCGCGTGAGGGGGTTCCGGATCTGCTGACGGCGCTCGCGGAAGAGCCCGACCAGTCCGCCGATGAAGCTGCCGAAGCCGCCGGACTCGGTTCTGCGGGCGAGGAAGAGGTCCGGGAGGCAGTCGTCGAGGTCGTCGAACGAAACGAGGGTCAGGTCGAAGCAGAGGGAATGCAGGCCTTTTCGGGACTCATGGGCGAGTGCATGGGTGCGCTACGGGGGAAAGCCGACGGCGATCTCGTGAGCGAGCTTCTGCGCGAGGAGATTCAGAAGCGAGCATAGTATCCGGCCAGATTTTCGGATCTTCGAGCGACGACGATGAGGACGACGATGAGTTTTTGGAAACGACCCGAACGACGATGATGGCCCCGGAACGACCGGTTCCGAAGCCGTCGCCGTCACTCGGATCGATCGCCGATCGAGCACGGCGGTTTCCGGCAGTTCTCCCATCCTAGTATGATATAATACACCTTCAACTGATATTGAGTCGCCCCCAGAAACCTTTATGAGTTCTTCCGTTGGGAAAACTCACAACGATCCCACATGACTGACAACCCAACCGAGATAACGACCGTCTGTTACGTTCGTGCACCGCTGTTGCTCGAGCCGGTCGACGCCCAGGTCGAGACGCTCCAGGCCTGCGAATCCGAGGGTGCGGTCGACGACCTGCTGCTCCGGAGCTGGCCCAAGGAAGTCGCGCTTTCCGAGGAGAGTCCCCACCAGGAAGTCCTCGAGAACTTCGAGCGGTTCGCCCAGTGGGCCGACGAGCGCGGCGTGAGCGTCCGCCCGCCGTTCCGGAAGCGAACGACGACCTCGCAGGTGACCGGGACGACGCGAGAGCGGCTGGTGACGCCGCTGTTGTGTCTCGAGCTGTACGCGGACGACGAACTGATCGGCATTTTCCCCCACACGAACGAGGCGGCAGAGGAAACGTACACGACAGACGAGGCGATCGCCACGCTCCGAACGGGCGAAATCCCGACGCCGCTCGGGTCGGTCAGGGATGCGGACGCGAGTCTTGAGTCGGCGATGTCGGATACTTGCCCCGACTGCGGCGGCGCTCTGATCGATGGCCAGGGACTGTTCGCCTGTAGCGATTGCGGGTGGATCGGCACCGTCACCGAATCCGGCCGATACGAGACTCGGCCGGACCGACCCGCACGAGAGCGCGAGTCGGCGCTCATCGACTCACGCTAACACCGCACGGACCTCGGAAACCGAGCCGGCCTGAAATGAACTGCGGGGGAAACGAACCGCCGGGGACTTGTGACTACTCGCGAGCGAACTCCCCGCCGTACTCGGCTTCGATGTCGACCCTCGAGCCGTTCGTGACGAAATCAACCGTCTCCGCCTCCGTTCCCAACGACGATTTGAGGCGGGCTTCGTCGACGCGATCCTCGCTGCCGTAGGTGACGACGGCGTTTGCAGTCGCGTCGCTCCCGGTCACTGCGAGTTGCTGGTGGACGCCGTGGGATCCCTCGACGGATCCGAATTCGAACTGGAGGCCGTCATCGTCGGCCGCTTGATCGTTCGAAAGGGTCTCCGCGGCGAACTCGTCACTGTCGGTGTACAGACAACACGCGATCCCGCCGTTCTCGCCGGCGCGGAGCAGGCGGTCGAAGTCCTCGTCCGCCTCGTGTTTGGGCTCTCGATTGCCGGCCGCCGTCGCGACCGTTCGTTCGACGGCCGCGACCGGATCGAATTCGGAATCGGCTCCGTTCGGGTATGAGTACGCGTACACGCCGCCGGAGACGCCGACGACCTCGTCGCTCTCGCTGTCGGTGTAGACGACGTACGCGTCCCCTTCGCTCTCGACGGTATAGCTCGCAGCCTCGAGGTCCGTCTCGAGGCCGGTTCGGTCGTACGAGCCGACGAACGCGTAGACGCCGTCGGCGTAGACGAACTGTTCTTCGCCGTCGGCCGTCTCGTTGTTTTCGGTGTACGCGTTGCGCCCGGCCGAGTCGACGAGTTGCTGGACACCGAACGAACAGAGGAGCGCGACGACGACCGGATTGCCGACGAGCGGATCCGTCGGTTCCCGGCCGGCCTCGGCACCCTCGTCGTCGAGTAGGGTGTTCATGGTTTCGACGTCGATCGCTCCGTAAAAGTACTCCGAGCGCTCGTTCGTCGGGAGCATCGAGGCGTACGACGGGAGATTGCCGTCGATCGAGTCACTCTCGGTACTGTCTTCGGTACCGTTGCCGTTCCCGTTTGACGACTCTGAACAACCGGCCAGAAGCGCCATCCCACCACCCAGTAGACTCAGTGCGTTTCGTCGGCAAAGGTCGGTCATCCAGTAGTGGTGGTTACTGGGAACGTATTACTGTACTGGCCCTCGAGAGCGGCTGTGGTGGCTGATTTGACAAGTCTCGCTCGAGGAATCAGTCCTCGGCAGGCCGTTCGGTCGCCCGACGGAGAAGTCCCAGCAGCGTGTTCGCCTCACGCTCGGTCAGGTCGGCCCGACCGAACACCCGCCGGAGCATGCGCATCGTCTTGTCGCGTTTCTCCTCGGGGCGATTGATCTCCTCGAGCAGGGCCGCCCACTGGTCGTAGAGCCGATCGACGGTCGGCTCGGGGGCACGGACGCGCTCGAGGGCGGGCAACTGCGTCTCGTCGAGGGTCAGTGACCGGAGTTCGTAGAGCGTGATCGTGGCCGCCTGCCCGAGGTTGAGGACGGGATAGTCAGCGTTCGCGGGGATCGAACAGATCTCGTCGATCTGTGCGAGTTCCGCGTTCGTCAGGCCGACGCGCTCGCGACCGAACACGAGCGCGGTCGGTGATTCGACGGTCGGCAGCCGATCGGCCAGCTCGGCGGGCGTTGAATAGGGAAACCGCATGTGGCTGTGATCGTCTTCGTTCGTGACGGCCGTACAACCGATCGTGTGGTAGTTCTTGACGAGCGAGTCGAAACTGATCTCGTCGGCGTTCGGGAGGACGTCCTCTCGAGCGTGCCCTGCGAAGCCGTACGCTTCCCCGTCGGGGTCGAGTGTCGGCGGATCGATGAGCAGGAGATCCTCGAAGCCGAAGTTCTTCATCGCGCGAGCGATGGTTCCGACGTTGCCTGGCGACTGGGCGTCGACGACCGCAACCGCCGGCGTCGTTCGACTCGGAAGCGATCTGTCCGGGATCGATTCGTCGGTCATTGGGGCGTCGATGACGAGAATTTCGGACGAAGTGTTTCCGGTGACAGTTCGGGTTCCGTCCCGACGGTGAGTGTGAGCCGTGACGCCGGTGCTGTGACGATTGACGCGTTCATAGACGGAGTACCGAGCGCGAACGCAAAAAGAACGCGTTCACGTCTCGGGAATGCTAGCCGTCTCGGTTTTGCGATTGGAGTGCTCTTCCTGTTACATTTGCTCTCTTCACTCTCTTTCTTTCTCCCTTCACTACTCTAGCTAGTTCTAGTCTAGGCTAGAACTAGACTAGAACGGGACTATATTGACGACGATAGGAATCTCGTGCCTGTCGGCTCTATTCTGAATAGCGGTTCGATTGCGAAGAACGGCCCCATTGTGACTGCCAGTGATACTGCATCTCTGAGAAGCGATAGCGCGTGTGTCCGATTGGACCAGTGGCGGTTCTCGAGTAGCAGGTACTGATCTCGTAGAGAGTGAGAGAGGGACACACCCCCCTCGCGTTTGTAAGGCGATATACGTGTGGAGGTCTCTCCTTGGAACACACCAGTGCCGCGGATGTAAATCGGGCCAGATGAAGTCCAAAAGTGTGGAAGTTCGGATATAATACTTGACCACCCCTCCATTATTCCCGTTACAAACGCGAGGGGGGTGTGGGCCCCGTGAAGTGATCGACGAATTGCTCGTTCGGTCCTTTGAGCCCTCGTTCGCCGTATTCATGTGGATCCTGTCCTCGTTCGTCGAACGAGATCTTCCCACCGAAACCGGGTATAGCACGGTCGTTAGCCGGTCGAGCGCACGAGCTTTACATCCGCGACGGGGGTGTCCGTGGTGGGTGGCGGTCATCTTCGACGGTTAGAAGCGCGAGGCAGGCGTTCAGGGCGAATTTTGGTTATGCGGCCGCGAGGTTCCACTCGAGTCGCTCTGTCGGGGTATTTACATCCGCGATCGATCCCCACACCTTTATTTCAATTCAGTTGGAAGGGGCGCGGTACCGCAATGTCCGCCAACGACGATCGAGACCCGCTCTTCCGGTACGACGATCCGGTCTTCGCCGACGAGCGCCTGCTCGAGATCACGCACCTCCCAGGCCCCGATCGGATCGTCGGTCGCGACGAGCAGATGCAACGTGTTGCGGACGCCCTGAACCCGGCAGTCTTCGGAAGCGAGCCGAACCACCTGTTTATCTTCGGCAAGACCGGCACCGGGAAATCCCTCATCTCGCGATCGGTCACCCAGCGCGTGATCACCGAGGCCCAGCACGACGACGTCACCGTCAAGTACGCCTTTATCGACTGCGGCGAGCAAAATACGGAGGCGTCAATCGTCAAGACGATCGCCCAGATCGTCAACGACCCCGACTCCAGCGGGGTTACCGTCCCCGATCGGGGGCTGGGAACCGGCGACTACTACAAGCGTCTCTGGCAGTCCATCGACCACTGCACCGACGTCACCATCGTTATCCTCGACGAGATCGACATGCTCGAGGACGACGAGGTCCTCCGCAAACTCTCGCGGGCCGGCGAAAACCGACGAATCTCGGACTCGAGCATCGGTATCATCGGCATCTCGAACAAGATAGATTTCCCCGACCACCTCTCCGAACGCGTCAAGTCGAGCCTCTCGCGGGACGAACTCGTCTTCTCACCGTACGATGCGAATCAGCTCGTCGAGATCCTCGAGAAACGCCGCGATGCGTTCCACGATGGCGTCCTTTCGGATGACGTGATCCCGCTCACGGCCGCACTCGCCGCCCAGGAACACGGCGATGCGCGCAAGGCGATCGACATCCTCCGGAACGCTGGCCGGATCGCGAAGAAGCGAAGCGACACGCGAGTGACCGCGGATCACGTCCGCGACGCCAAGGAGAAGACCGAGGCCGACCGGTTCAACGAACTGATCGAGGGCTCTCCCCAGCAGGCCAAGGCGATCCTCTACTCGCTAACGCTGCTGACGGAGAACAGTTCGGAAAAGGAGTTCACGACGAAGATCATCTACAACCAGTACAAGGAGATCGCCCGCCGGCTCGATTTCGACGTCCTCTCCGAGCGCCGCGTCCAAGAGATCCTGCAGGAACAGAACTTCCTCAACGTGATCCAGTCCGAGCGCGAGGGACGCGGCCGCGGCCGCGGCGCACACGCAAAACACCGTCTGCTCGAGAACCCCTCGATCGTCAAGAAAGTGCTCCTGCGGGACTCGCGGCTGGCAGTGCTCGAGGACGAGGAGTAGACCTCGCTCACTCCCGCGTACTGCTCGCTGCGCTCCGGCTCGCCGGAACCGCGATATCTTTTTGTCTCGCTTTCACAGTCCGGGTATGAACAGCGTCGACGCCGCCGGTCTGGGGATCGGAGACGACTACCCGCCCCGGATCATGGGCGTACTGAACGTCAGCGAGGAGTCTCCCTACGATCCGAGCGTCTTCGACGATCCCGGCGAGGCGGCTCGCTACGTCGACGAGGAGCTAATCGGAGAAGGGGCCGACATCGTGGATATCGGCCTCGAGTCCGCGAACAAACGCTTCGACGTGCTCTCGGCCGACGAGGAACTCGAGCGGCTACACGTCGCGCTCGACACGATCGAGAGCGTCTCCGGGGACGCGATCTTCTCGATCGAGACGCGCTACGCCGAGGTCGCCGACGAGGCCCTCTCGCAGGGGTTCGACATGGTCAACGACATCTGTGGCTTCGCCGACCCCGAGATGCCGCGGGTCTGCGAGGAGTACGACGTCGCCGTCGCGAAGATGGCGAGCCCGCCGGATCTCCAGCGACCGGGAGCCGTCGAAGAAACCGACTGGGCCGCTCGAAAGTCGCCCGAGTGGGCGCAAGCAGCCGACTACGTCGATCAGGTCTACGAGGCGTCGAAACAGAACGGGCTGACCGACAAGACGATCATCGACCCCGCGTTCGGCGGGTGGAGCGAGGCCCAGACGCTCGAGGACGATCGCGAGACGTTCCGACGGCTCCGGGAGTTTCGCGCGCTCGGGCGACCGATGCTGGTCTCGATCAACCGGAAGAACTTCCTCGGCGAGATCGCAGACCGGAAGACCGAGGAGCGACTCCCGGTCAGCCTCGCGGCGACGGCGATGGCTGTCGAACGCGGTGCGCACGTGATCCGGACCCACGATGTGGCCGAAACGCGGGACGCAGCCCTGATCGGGAAGGCGTTCACCGAGCGCGCGAGCGTCACCGCGGACGGACTCACGATCTCGCAACTGGACGTCCACTCCACCCGGGAGTTTCGAACGCAGCTCCGGGAACGCGGCATCGATCCCGCGATCGCCGGCGACTGGCAGCCCCAACTCCTCGAGATCGACGGCCTCGCACCCGACGCGATCGACCGGCTTACGACGGTCGCACTCGAGCACGGCGCGGTCGTCCGACGGGTGACCGGCGGGAGCTGCGTGATCGTGGGGTCGACAGATGCGATTTCTGACGTTGCCACCAATCTCACGGCCAAAAATGACAGTCTCAGTGGTATCGGACGGAAGCTGTCAGGGGTGCTGCGTTAAGAGAAAGCTTATGCCGGATGCTTCGAAAAGGGAGATTGGACGCCGGGCGGCCTCCCGGGTAGGGGTACTTTGGAGGCGACCCCCGGCCCACAACACGGAATTATTGTGGTCTTACACCGACCAGTGACGACACCATCGCCCACGCGAGGAAACCGACCTGCTGGCCGAGAGCCCACACCCGGTACTCGGCACACATACTATATTCGACACCCCACGCCGGATGACCGGAAACGCGGGATCGAGACCGAACACACAAACCGATAGCGCGATGAGACCGAGCATGGAGTTCGACGAGTGGGAGCCCGTCTACGAGGCGATCTGCAGCGATTTCGGCTACGATCGTGCCGGTGACGAACGAGGACGCGATCTCCTCGCGTCGCTTCTCGAGAAGTCGTTCGATCTCGCCGACCTCTCGTTCGTTGGCGGAGCGACCGCCGCTATCGCCGGAGCGGGCCCGTCGCTCGAGACCGAGCGGGACCTCGAGCGAGCGCGCGAGGCCGATGTCGTCCTCGCCGCGTCGACGGCTGTCGACACGCTCGCGAGCCACGGCATCGACGTCGACTGCATGGTGACCGATCTCGACAAGAACCCCGACACCGTCGAGCGACTCACGGCTCGGGGCACTCCGGTTGCTGTCCACGGCCACGGCGATAATCTCGCCGCGATTCGCGACGTCGTCCCCGATTGCGACGGCGCGTACGTCCTCCCGACGACGCAGGCCGCGCCTCGCGGCCCGGTCCGAAACGTCGGCGGCTTCACCGACGGCGACCGCGCGGCGTTTCTCGCCGACCACGTCGGCGCCGCGCGCCTCGAGTTCGTCGGCTGGGATTTCGACGATCCGGCGGTCGACCCCGCGAAGGCTCACAAACTCGAGTGGGCCGAACGCCTCCTCTACTGGCTCGAGTCGCGCCGCGACGAGCGGTTCGCGGTGCTCGACGGCCGCCGGGATTCGATAGACATCGACGGAATTCCCGTCGGCTCGCGGTAACTCTCCAGTGACTCCGATCGCTCGTCTCTCGCGGACGGTCGTTACCGAATCCGATATTCGACGATGTCGCTTCCGCCACAGGACGGACACGTCGACACCGACTCGAGCGTCGTGCCACAGCGTCGACACTCCTCGATGACTGTCTGATCGTCGCTTCGGCGAAAGACCGACTCGAGCGCGTTCCGGATCGTCGACCGTGCGGTGCCGTTCGATTGTTCCTGGCTCCTCATGGCCGTTCGGTTGCGAATACCACAATTTGTTATCCCCTTCGTACCGTGAAAGACACGGAAATTGATACGTTATCGGCGTTCGATTCCTGTGGTAATCGATCCCTATACTCTCGGGTGGCGCTCACGCGTTACCGACGCTTGCTGGTGGATTCGTACCGAACCGGATCGTCAGTCGTCCGTTCGATCCGCCCCTCTCGCTCGAGCGCCCGGAGGTGGGCCGCGGCTTCGCCAGCACCGAACTTGACGTGAACGCCCTCGAGGTCGCCGAACAGGTCACGGGCGAGTTCCCACGGCGTCGCCGGTTCGTGACGCTCGAGTGCTTCGAATACCCGTCGGGACCGCTCGTCGTGATGGGTAAGAATCGATTCGACGCGACCGGGTGTGACGACAGTGCCGTGGCCCGGCAGCAGCCGCTCCGAGCGATCGTCGAGTCGCTCGAGCGCCCCGCGAAACGTCGCGAGCGGATTGCGGTCAAGTATCGCACCGTCGCCGTCGGGAGCCGACTGAGCACGGCTCCCGCCGGACCGGATGGTTCGGGTATCGCTGCCCCCGACGTTGGGTGTGGTCGTCGGCAGCATTGCGTCACCGACCAACAGGAACCCCTCGCCGGCGAAGGCGGTGTGACCCAGCGTGTGACCCGGTGTCGCGACAACCTCGAGCCCCGCGATCGTCTGTCCGTCCCGGAGTCGTCCGACGGCGATTTCGTCGGGCATCGCGGAGACCGTATCACCGCTGATGACCCGTTCGACGGTGCGGTCCGGAACGCCCCAGCGGCGCATCGTCTCGGCGTCGCGCTCGAGGCGGCGTGCGCGTTCGGCCGCGTAGTCGGCGACCAGCGGAGCATCGCCCGCTCCCATCGCGAGCGTCGCGTCGGCGGCCGTCGCGAGTCGCGGCGCGAGGCCGGCGTGATCGGCGTGCCAGTGCGTGACGAGAACGGCCTCGAGATCACGGAGCGAAACGTCGGCGCGCTCGAGTCCTTCGCGGAGGTCGCGCCAGGCGCGGTCGGTCGGCGGCCCGGGGTCGACGACGGCGCGGTCGTCGACGAGGTACGCGCTGTTGGTCCCCTCCGGCGAGTCTCCGCCGATATCGATGCGCGTGACAGACTCGGCTGTCATCGTGACAGACATCTCGCTCGAGGCGTCTTAATCGTCCCCGTTCGGTCGCGGGTACGGGACAACGTTGGGGACTCGAGCACGGTCGAGTCACCGTTCGCGGTTGATTGTCTTGCCGTTCGCGGTCGGTAGTCTTGCCGTTCGCGATCAGCCGACCTATCGGTCGAGGTCGGTTGATCTCCCGCTTGCAGTTGACCGATCACCGACCAGGGCTCTGATAGAGTCACTGGTAATAACAGTTAAGATGAACAGGTGACCACGATACGATGTGGATCAACGACTCATCGTCACGACGCCGTTTCTCATCTACCTCGTGCTCTGTGGGTTGTTCGGGATAGGGCTGTCGACGGTCGACGCCCCGCTCACACAGGGGCAACCGGCGTTTATCGCCATCGTCGGACTGCTCGGGCCGCTGGTTGCGATCGGCCTGATCTGGGCGCGCAACTACGCGTACGGCGCGCCGGTGCTGGTCTCGACGCTGCTCACGAACGCGTGGTTCGTCGTGTACTTCTTTTTCATTCACGACAACCCCGCGAACGTCTTCGCCGTCTCCGGCGACGGGTCGACCGCGTACCTGACTGCAACGCTCGGGATGATCGCCGGCTCGCTACTTACCGCGGGCGTCGGTTGCTGGCTGTGGTACCACGAGAGCCCGGGCTTTCGCTCGGCGATCGATCGGCTTCTCGAACCCACCGATACGAAGCAATAGTCGAAGACTGCAACGGTCCGGTGGCAGTCGTATTTCTGCAGTCTCGCTGGTATCCACGATGGTTGTTCCGCGGTCTCGTTGGTACCTGCGATCGTCGCGACGCCATCCTCCCGCTCGAGATGCGATACGACTCGCCACTCGAGTCGCACTGACGCTCGCGGGTTGCCAGCACCCCGGTACTTTCGGCTCTCGAATCCGTACTCCGACCGTGATCGTTCACTGGCACCGGCGGGACCTTCGGACGGTCGACAACCGCGGGCTCGCATGCGCCGCGTCGATCGACGAGCCAATCGTTCCGCTTTTCGTCCTTGACCCGACCGTTCTCGAGCACGCGTCGCCGGTGCGGGTCGCGTGCCTGCTCGAGGCGCTCCACGACCTGCGGTCTCGGTATCGGGAGTACGGGAGCGATCTGATCGTCGAGCGCGGGGAGGCAAGCGGGGTCGTCCCCGACGTCGCCGCCGAGTACGACGCGTCGAGCGTCGTCTGGAACGAGGACTACAGCGGTCTCGCGCGCGAGCGTGACTGGGCTGTTCGGGCGGCGCTCGCAGACGACGGCGTCAACTGCGAGTCGGTCCACGATTCGATCCACCACGAACCGGGGTCGATCTCGCCAAACCAGGGTGAGCATTACTCGGTCTTTTCGTACTTCTGGACGAAGTGGCGCGATCGCGAGAAGCGGGTACCTGCGGACGAGCCTGCTGGGACCGATTTCGCGACCGTTTCCGGCGAGACGATTCCGTCGCTCGCGGAACTCGGATTCGACGAACCCGCGGCCTCGCCGCCCACCGTAACGACGACGGCCGCTCGAGAGCGAGTCGAGGACTTCTGTGACGGGCCGATTTACCGCTACGCCGCAGAGCGCGACTATCCGGCCACTGACGGGACGTCGCGGCTCTCTCCCCACTGCAAGTGGGGGACGATCGGTCCGCGGGAACTGTACGCGGCCACGGAGCAGGCCGCCGAGCAAGCCGAGACGGCCGACGACCGCGAGAGCGTCCGCGAGTTCCAGCGCCAACTCGCGTGGCGCGAGTTCTACGCACACGTGCTCGCGTTCAATCCAGAGACAGTCGTCGAGAACTTCAGCGGCTACGCGAACGAGATCGAGTGGCGCAACGATCCCGACGAAATCGAGGCGTGGAAGGCCGGCAAGACGGGGTATCCCATCGTCGACGCCGGGATGCGGCAGCTCCGCGCGGAGGGGTGGATGCACAACCGCGTGCGGATGCTCGTCGCCTCCTTTCTGACGAAAGACTTGCTGACGGACTGGCGGGCGGGATACGACTGGTTCCGGCGGCTACTCGCCGACCACGACACCGCGAACGATGTCGGCGGCTGGCAGTGGGCCGGGTCGACCGGTACCGACGCCCAGCCGTACTTCCGCGTGTTCAATCCGATGAAGCAGGGCCGCGAGTACGATCCCGACGGCGAGTACGTCCGTGAGTACGTTTCCGAACTCGGCGAGGCGAGCGCCGACGAGATTCACGGCTGGCACGACCTCGAGCCAGCCGAGCGGGAGCGAATCGCGCCGGCGTATCCGGCACCGATCGTCGAACACGCCGATCGACGGGAGCGGGCGATCGAACTGTTCGAGCGAGCGCGGGGTGAGGGGGACGTCTAAAGCGAACAGCGAGAGTTCCACGGGTCAGCCGACCTGTGGTCGTTTACCGGCGGAATCGCCGGCCGCTTCGTCCGAGAGGCCGTAATCACTCCGCTACGTGGATATAATTGCTACGTATCAGTTACATATATTTGCCATCACCCTTATCAGCGGGACTACCAAAGAGACAGGTATGTCCTATCTGGACAATACGTCGACGCCTGACGGGACGATCCCGCCGTCCCAGGCTATCATCGAGGCCATCGCAGCGCGCGACGGTGTCGACGTCACCGACGTCGAGCCGCCGGCGTACGATCCGCTGTTTACGGTCGTCAACCCGGAAGCGCTCGACGAACTGTTCACTACCACCGCCGGTACCGCCAGCAGCGTGGTGGTCCGACTCGAGTACGAGGGCTACGAGCTAGTCGTTCGCGACGGCAGCGACGTTGAGGTCCGCGATCGCTCGGCCGACGACTCCGTCAACAGCCCGATCGAAGAGTAGCCCCGGTTCGGGTCATTCGGCCCAGTGTGCCTCCCCGGGTTGCGTTTCGAAGACCGCCCGCTCGAGCAGGTTGACCGCCTTCTCGAGGCCCTCCCGGGAGCTGGTTAGCGAGTCCTCGTGTTCGATGCTCAGGGCGCCGTCGTAGCCGATCATGCGAAGCGTCGAGACGATATCCTTCCAGTGGGATTCGCCATGGCCGTAGCCGACCGACCGAAAGAGCCAGGACCGATTCGGCTCGTCGGTGTACGGCGTCGTATCCAGTACGCCCTTTTCGCGGGCCTTTGCGTCGTAAATTCTGGTGTCCTTGGCGTGGACGTGGTGGATCGCCTGGCGCTCGCCCAGATATCGGATCGCGTCGGTGATCGTGATCCCCTGCCAGTAGAGATGCGAGGGATCGACGTTCGCGCCGATCCGCTCGCCGGTCTCCTCGCGCAGTCGCGCCATCCCGTGGGGTTCATAGATCAGCATGTTCGGGTGCATCTCGATCGCCACGTCGATCCCGTGATCGTCGGCGTACTCGGCGATCTTGCCCCAGTACTCGATCGCCCGCTCCCACTGGTACTCGAGGGCTTCGGCGTGTTGGGGCGGCCAGGGTGCGGTGATCCAGTTCGGGGTCTCGTCGGTCGGACTCCCCGCCGGCAGTCCCGAGAAACAGGTGATGGTTCCGACCTCAAGCTGGGCGGCCAGGCGGATCGCCTCTCGGAGTTCGGTATCGGCTTCCTCGGCCCGCTCGTCGTCGGGATGGAGCGGGTTGTTGTGGGTCGCGAGCGCGCTGATCCGCATCTCGTACTCCGCGAGCAGGTCGCGGAGCTCGGCCTGTCTGGTCTCGTTGTCGAGATACTCGGCCCGCGTAATGTGGTCCTGACCGGGATGCCCGCCGACGCCCGGCTCGATCGCTCCGACGCCGATCCCGTCGAGGTAGGGGAGCGCGCTCTCGAGCGGTTCGTCGGCCAGCGGTGGGGTATGAACGCCGATCTCCATGAGGGGAGCGACCACTGCCGGAGCAATAAAACGGGGGCCGGCGAGCATCGGTCGTCGCAGTGCTTCGTCCGGGTATCGAACGATCGCCGTACAACGGGTCTGCCTTCGAGGGTCAGCCTTTGATCGTCAAAACCCCGTCGTTGACGATCACGTCGCTCGCTTCCGTCGGCACGTCGAACTCGAACTGTCTTCCGCCGACGGTAACGATCGCCGTGTCGTCGACGACGTCGACCGACGGGTGCTCGCCGGTCGGACCGAAATCAACGGCGATGATGCTCTCGTCGTCGTACTCGCGGTTACTGATCGTGATCTCGTCCCCGTCGCCGGCGACGTCTTTCAGTTCGGGAGGCGTTTCCATATCCAACCGTTGGTGACTCCGCGACGTAAACGTCGTGCACGAAACCGCCCCGTCGGTGCGGCCACCCGTTCGCGTTTCGCTTCGGTGCTGTCACCGCGGCTGTCGGCTCGTACCGATTGATCTCGGTGGCAAACGGCGGACCAGACGCGGCTATTCGCTCGAGTCGTTCACTTCGTCGATCGTGTACGTCCGTTCCTCCTCGCTCGAGCGATAGATGCCATCGATGATCCGCTGGACCGTAAGCGCTTCCTCGACACTGTTGACGGGCCCGCCATCGCCGACGATCCGGTCGAAAAACGCCCGCTGTTCGTCCGTGTGGGTATCGTTCTGTCGCGTTTCGATCGTCGTATCCTCGAGATGGTCGGGACCGTCCTTGCTCGCCGAATAGATGGAGAGGTCGCCCTCGAGGAGGTCGAACCGGGCTGCCGCGTCGGTCCCGCGGGCGACGAACTCGTGGGTCGCCGGTCGGTTGGTCGCCCAGGCGACCTCGAGCGAAATCGTTCGATTCCCCGCACAGCGGATGAAGGCGCTGGCGGAGTCGTCGACGTCGAAGCCGTCCGCTCCCGCGTCGTCGGCCCACATGTCGAGATAGGCGTACTCCTCGCGGGAGCCGAACTCGCTCCGTGCGACGCCGCTGACTTCCGTCACGTCGGGGTAGCCGAGCAGATACAGCGCGAGGTCGATAGCGTGGACGCCGAGATCGATGAGCGCGCCGCCCCCGGCGATCCGTCGCCGGGTGAACCACGACCCCCGCCCCGGAATCCCGCGCCGCCGAACGTAGTTCGCTTCGACGTGGGAAACGTCACCGAGCTCGCCTCGCTCGATGCGGTTTTTCACGATCCGGACGGTGTTGGCAAACCGGTTGTTGAACCCGACCATCGCGTACCCCTTCGACGCGGCGGCGGCGTCCGCGATCCGTTCTGCGCTTTCGATCGAGTGGCCCAGCGGTTTCTCGAGTAGGACATGCAAATCCCGCTCGAGGGCGTCGACCGCGTACTCCTCGTGGTATTTGTTCGGCGTCGTGATGATGACGGCGTCGACGGCGTCGTACAACTCGTGGTGTTCGTCGTAGACGTCAACGTCGTACCGTCTGGCAAAGCGCGTTCGAGCTTCGGCGGCGATGTCCATTCCACCGGCCAGCGTGACGCCGAGTTCCACGAGTCGCTCGGCGTGGTACTGGCCGATGTTTCCCAGCCCGACGATACCAGTTTCGATATCTGCTCGGTTCGATGTCATTTTCCTGTGATTCTGGAACTGCCGTCGTTCGTCTCGCACCAGTCTGATACACCCTGTGGCGCTATATCGAATATTCTCGCTCGAAGGACTTCGGTCCGTTGCCAAACGAGGCACGGGGACCAACTGGAACTCGGTGAGAGCCGGTTGGGGACCGAGTCGTCAGCGGAGCCGATAGTGTCGGTACCGTTCCAACTCGACGGGAATCCGAGAGCGGTTGTCCGATTTCCCGTCTCATACGGACTCCCGTCAGTCAGTTCCGGCCACCCGCGACCCGCCATGGGGTGGGTCGGGACACGGTGACACCAGACCGTCTCAACCATCGATGAACGGGGGACTAGCTGTCCGCTTCCGTCCGAGTGGTGCCGGACTCGCGATCCGGGGAGTCAGTCAGGCCGTGAAGCAGCGCCTCTCCGGTGGCGGTATCGAAGAGGTGAATCTTCGATCGATCCAGCACGACCTCGACGTCCTGACCCGCTTCGATATCCGTATCGGGGGTGACGCTCATCAGCAGCTGATTCGGTGACGTCGCGGCATCTTTGTCCATCGACCCCGTCTCGGCCTCGGCCTCGGCGAGTAACAGGTAGATGAAGACCTCGTCTCCCATCGGCTCGAGGACGTCGGTCCGGGCGTCGATCGGTGCCGTCGGCGCAGCGAGCGAGTCGGCGTAACGGGTCAGATGGACGTCCTCCGGCCTGACCCCCAGCGTGATGGCGTCGCCGACTGTCACGTCCGGAATCCGCGTCGGATCGAGATCGACGGTGAAGTTGTTCGTCTCGAGGCCGTTTTCGACGAGTTCGCCCTCGGCGAAGTTCATCGACGGCGAGCCGATGAAGCCTGCGACGAACAGGTTCGTCGGTTCGTTGTAACAGACGAGCGGCGGCGCGATCTGCTGGAGTTTACCGTCGTTCAGGACGGCGATCCGGTTGGACATCGTCATCGCCTCGGCCTGATCGTGGGTGACGTAGATGACCGTCGCGTCGAGTTCCCGGTGAAGGCGCTGGAGCTCGGTCCGCATGTGCACCCGAAGCTTCGCGTCGAGGTTTGCCAGCGGCTCGTCCATCAGGAACACGTCCGGGTTGCGAACGATCGCGCGGGCGATGCCGACCCGCTGTTGCTGGCCGCCGGACATATCGGCCGGCATCCGATCGAGCATCCCCTCGAGCTGGACGATGTCGGCGGCCTGCTCGACGCGACGCCGGACCTCCTCGTCGTCGTACTTCCGGAGCCGCAGTCCGAAGGAGATATTCTCGTAGACGTCCATGTGGGGAAACAGCGCGATGTTCTGGAAGACCATCGCGACGCCCCGGTCTTTCGGGGCGAGGTTGGTGACCTCGTCGTCGCCGATGTACACCCGTCCCTCCGAGGGTGTCGTCAGCCCCGCGACGGTCTCCATGGTCGTCGACTTCCCACAGCCCGACGGGCCGACGAAGGTGACGAACTCGCCGTCTTCGACCTCGAGGCTGACGTCCTCGACCGCCGTTTCCTCTCCGTACCGTTTCGTGATGTTCTCGAGTCGTACTCGTGCCATTGTGTTACTCTTTGAGCGCGCCGGCAGTCAGTCCGCTGACGATCTTTTCCTGTGCGATGACCACGAGGATCGCAACGGGGATGACCCCGAGGATGCTCGCCGCGGCCATGAGGTTGTACAGCACCTGGTACTGCCCCTGATAGGCGAGGATGCCATCGAGGATCGGTGCCCAGTTTTCGGGCTGGCCGTCCGTCATCAGGAACGAGAAGAAGAACTCGTTGTAGACCGCGATGAACGTCAGCACGCCGGCGGTCGCGACGCCGGGTGCCGACAGCGGGATGATGACGCGGAACAGCGCGCCCAGCCGAGTCGTTCCCTCGACGCGGGCCGCGTCCTCGAGCCCGTCGGGAATCTGCGAGTAGAACGTCGTGAGGATGAAGATCGCCAGCGGCATGAAGATCGCCGACAGCGGTGTCACGAGGGCGAAGGGTGTGTTGTAGAGTGTCCCGTCGCCGGTGATCGGCTCGAGGAAGAAAAACGAAGTGTTGAAGAGGTCGTTCAGCGGGATGAAGAAGGCCGCTGGCGGGAAAAAGGAAATGACCAGCACGAGCAACATGAGCGGCGTCCGGCCGGGGAACTCGAGGCGGCCGAAGGCGTAGCCCGCGAGGCTGGCGATGACGAGGACGACGACCGTCGAGGCCAGCGCGATCACGAAGCTGTTGAACATGTAGACGTGGAAGGGGACGACCTCGAAGACCTCGATGAACGCGTCAGGATTGAAGCCGTTGGGGGTGAAGACGATGTCCTGGAGCTGTCCCTCGGGCGTCAGCGCGACCATGAGCAGCCAGTAGAAGGGAAACAGGGTCGTAAAGAGAAAGAAGATCGCCGCGACGTAGAACATCGCACGGTACACTCGCTCGGGGTGGGAGATGGAGTCGGAGACCCACTGCTGGAGCGGACCTCGATCGAGTTCAGCCTCGCGGGCGTCCTCGAGGACGTTCGTGCCGCCGTCGGGGCGGCCCGCGGACCGGTCCGTCGGCTCGCCGCCATCGGGCCGGCGGAGGGGTGGATCACGTGGTTGATCGTCCCCGCCGTCGCCGATACCGCCGCTACCGTTCGGATCGGTGGAATCTCTCGGATCGGTCATCAGTACATCCCTCCTTCGGTGTCGCGGAAGAGCAGCACGTAGCCGCCGATAATCAGGCCGATCACCAGCGCCGTCGCGAACGCCACGGCGGCGGCCGTCGCGTAGATGCGCGTCCCGCCGAACATCGCCTCGACGACGAGACAGCTCAGCGACGGTACGGTGGTACAGCCGGCCGTCGATTCGATCAGCCCGAAGACTCGCATCGCGTCCATCGTTCGGAACAACATTGCGACCAACAGCGCCGGCATTATCAGCGGAAGCGTGATCAGTTTGAACCGCTGCCACGGTGAGGCCCCTGCTACGCGCGCGACATCGTACAGACTCCGATCGACGCTCTGGAGTCCCGCGAGGATCAGCAGGGCCATGAACGCCGAGGACTTCCAGATGTCGGCCACGAGGATGATGATGAACGCGTCCCGGCTGTTCGCCAGCGGCGTCGCACTAAAGATGCCGAGACTCTGCATGAGGTCGGAACCGAATCCGACCGTCGGCTGGAACAGCAAGAAGAAAATCATCCCCTGAATGACAATCGGCACTGCCCACGGGAGGATGATCGCCACGCGGACCCAGCGTCGGCCCCTGAAGTCCTGATCGAGCACGTAGGCTTGGCCGAATCCGACCACCGTCTCGACGACGACGCTGATGACCGCGAACGCGAGCGTGACGAACAGCGCCTGCTGGAAGAACGGGGTGCCGAGTTCGACGAAGGGGAACGACGACGTCAAGCCGACGTCGAGGAACTGTCGAGCCAGCCGCGCGTTCCCGGTGAGAATGTCGACGTAGTTTTCGATGCCGACGAACGCGCCAAGCGGCTCCAACCCCCGCGTCTGGTTGGCCCGGAGCGAGATGACGAACGTCCGGATCAGCGGGTAGAACGCGATCAGCGTCAGCAAGGCGAACGCGGGCAGCAATAGCAGGTACGCGTACGCCGCTTCGCTCAGGTTCTCCATCCAGTTCATGACGGCGTTGCCCGTTCGCTCCCGGTCCTGGCTCCGTCCGGATTCGCCGCCGGTTAGCGTGCCGCCGTCGGTCAGCGGTTTGCTGGCGGGTGCCATGCCGTCGTCGGGACGCTGCTCGTCGTCGGAATCAGTTCCCATTCGTTTGCACCTCCGCTTCGCTCTGCTGGAGTTCGTTCGCAAGATCGCTCATCGCAGCCTTGGGTGCTTTTTCGCCGCGGTACGCCGCGTTCACTTCCTGGTATATCAGCGCCGACTGCTCGGGCCAGAGGTCGGTCGCCGGTCGCGGAATCGCGTTCTCGCTGGCCGACTGGACCACGTCGGCGTAGCGGACGACGGGCCCGACATCGTCCGGACTGGCCTCCGCGACCAACTCGAGGTTCGGCGGGAGGAAGCCACCCAGTTCGAAGACCGTGAGCATTACGTCCTCGGTGGCGAAGGCCTCGAGGACCTGCAGCGCTTCCTTCTGGCGATCCGAAAACCGGCTCACCGCGAGGTTCCAACCGCCCAGCGCCGCGGCGGTGCCGCCGACGTCCGCGTACTGGGCTTCCTCCCGGGAGACCGCGTACGGTCTCGTCATGACGCCGAGGTTCTCGTTGAAGGCATCCTCGGTCCCGGTCTCCGCGATCGCATACGACCAGTTGCGGTTCGAGACGGCCTCACCGCCCGAGAACGGGGCGAGCGACTGCTGTTCCGTCCACTGGACGATCGCTGACGGACAGATCTGGGGGTACCGTTCGAGGGTGTTTCCCTCCTCTCCTTCGATGAACGATCGCATCATCCGGATCGCGTCGATGACCCGCTGGTCGTCGACCGTGATCGGTCGGTCACCGGCGGTAAACAGGTTCTCGACCCCGCCGTAGTACGCGCCGCCCCATGTCGTCATCACCTCGTTGAACGTACAACACGACAGCCCCTCGTAGGCGGCCGCCTGCGTCGTGAGTCCGTAGTTGAGGTCGGCTCCGTCCCTCGCATCTCGGACCGCGTTCGCGAACTCCTCCCAGCGAGGTGGATCGGTCCCCCAGCCGCTCGTGTCGTAGCCGGCGTCCTCGATGAGGTCCTCACGGTAGAGGGTAAACCCCAGATCGGGAAACAGCGGCAGGGCGTGTAGATTGCCGTTTTGCGGATGGCGCGCCGTCTCGAGGATCGCCTCGAGATAGGTGTCGTTGACGTAGCTGAGGACATCCTCCGGGAAGCGTTCGGTCAGGTTGACCGTCTGCTCGCGAAGGATAAACGGGACCGTCCAGCCGCTGTCCATCATGTGAATGTCGGGGGGAGCCCGCCCCGCCTCGAGTGCCGACTGGGTCGTCTGCATTCGCGATGCGGAGTCGCTGACGACGGTCTGAATCTCGACGCGGATGTCCTCGTCGAGACCGGCGTCCCACAGCGCTTTCTGAATCGACGGATCGTCTCCGTCGCTGTGCATGATCCCCGCAACGTCCTGAGCGGCGGTCATCACCACCCGTCCCGGGCTGCGACCCCGACCGAGGCAGCCGGTGACGGCGACCGCTCCTGCTGTCGACGCCGATGCAGCTTTCAGGAACGACCGTCGTCTGACGCGAGTGCGGTCGCGTCGGCCGGTGGATTCGCGTCCCATGCGGGGTAACGGACCACGTTCATCACCTTAATTGTTAGCTATAAATATGGTAATAAAATGTGAGTGTTCGAATCGCGTTCCAGTTATGGTCTCCCAATGGTGAACGCTGTGAGGATTGCCATCGACATGTTTGCAAAGCGGCTCGGAAGTGAGGCTCTACTCACCTGTTGCGCGCCAGCGGTCGGCAACTGCCGGCCGTTGGGCTACGAGAGCACCCCTCTTCCTCGGCGGGCAGATTCTGCCGGATCGGCTTGATGCACACGCTCTCCTATCCAACCGGAGCTGATTTCGACGGCTCGACGCTCGAAGCCACCTCGTCGGCTCGGCGCTCGAAGCCACCTCGTCGGCTCGGCGCTCGAAGCCACCTCGTCGGCTCGGCGCTCGAGGCCCGATTCTCCGCGCTGGGAGCGATCAGCGATCCTCGAGGGTCGGCGGCTCGTTCCGACCGATGCGGATCTCGTGGGCCTCGATGTCCTCGAGGGCGGCGACGCGACCACCGACGGAGAGTTCCTCGCCCTCCGCTGTTTCGATCGTGATGCTAGCGACTTCCTCGCTGACCTCGAAGGAGATGTCGCGGACCCGACCGCGGACGATCCGCTTGCCGCCGACCTCGACGTCGCGACCGTCGACGGTCGCGTAGAACTCGCCGCCCTCGTCGAGCAGATCTTTCACGCACCGGCGGATCGAGGCGTACTTTCGTGGATACGATCTCGCGGTGTCGTCCTCGCCGAGCGTTTGGTCGGTGGTCGTCCAGAGAACGGTCCCGAAGAAACTAGAGACGAGAAAGCCCAGCGCCGACCGGTTGAAGATGACGCCGTAGCGATCCTGATCGTCCCGCAGGGCGTCTTGCGTCGCGTAGACCGAATAGCTGCCGTCGGCAACGGCGACGACCGGCGTTGTGATTCCCCGCCGGGCGCGGGCGGTCGACGCAACCTCGCCGTACGCGAACTCCGCCGGATCGGGCGCCTCGCTCGCCGGCGTCACGATCAGGTCGACGCTCACGCCGGTCTCGATCGCGTCGCGCAACTCCGCTTCGAACCGGGTCAGCAGGTCCGGCGTCAGCGAAAGCGCGAGTTCGAACTCCGCACCGTCGATGACCTCCTCGAGGTAGCGCAGGATCGTCGATCGCGATTTCACGAGGGAGACCGCCTCCGTGTCGCGCGCCGGCGCGGTGTAGCGGGCCTCGAGTTCGTCGATCATCTGTTCGAAGGAGGTCTGGACGTCGTCGAACGCCTCCCCGGGATCGATCGCGACGACCTTCATGGGACGGGATTCGCGCAGTTCGACGAGGCCGCGGTCGCTGAGACTCCGGACGGTATCGTACACTCGGGGCTGGGGGATGTCCGTTCGGTCCGCGATCTCGCTCGCCGTGAGCTGTCCCTGCTCCAATACGGTGAGATAGGCGTCGATTTCGTATTCGCCGAGGTTGAAGCGGTCCCCGACACGCTCGACCGTCGAGCGAAGTTCGTCTGGTGCCATATCCGCCCCTACGATCCCGGCGGCTAAATGATTTATTATATTCTGAGTAGCACGCGTTTTCGAAATCGGGTTGTTACATGACCGGTGGCCGAAACTGATGGTCAGAACCCTTAACCACTACCGGCCTGAGAGTGTTGCCATGCGCAGGGTCCTTCAGGAGAACGCGAGCTCCGCGGGAGATGCGAGCTCGGCGGTCAACGTGATTCAGCGCAACATCCCTGGTGATCCTCCCGAGATCCTCATCGAGATTGCCCTCGCGTTCGTCGTGCTCGTCGTCGGCTGGTACCTCTCGAAGGTCGCGGTTCGGATCGCCGGTCGAACGGTCGCCCGTCGAATCGAACGACCGAGCGTCACGCGAACCGCTCTCCGCGGTGTCAGGGCCGCCGTTCTCCTCTGGGCGGCCGTCGTCGCTGCGAGTATCCTCGGCGTCGGCGACACGCAAATCCTCCTCTCAGTGACCGTGATATCGGCCGTCATCGCAGTCGTGCTCGCCCCGGTGGTCGGCAGTCTGATCAACGGTCTCTACGTCCTCGCCGACCGGCCCTACGAGATCGGCGACATGATCGAGGTCTCCGACGCCGGTCACCGCGGGTTCGTCGAGGACATCACGATCCGGTACACCAAGATCTTCACGCTCCAGAACACCTTCATCGTCATTCCGAACTCCGAGATCCACGCGCGCGATGTTATCAATTACTCCGCGGAAGACGAGCGCACGCGGGTCTCGCTCAGACTCGATATCACCTACGAGAGCGACCTCGAGGCGGCGCGAAAGGCCACCGAACGAGCCGCCCGAGGCGTCGACGACGTCATCTCCGGCGGTCCGGACATTCGGATCGGCAGCGCCCGATACGCCGCAGCACCCTCCTGTTACATCACCGAGTACGGCGACCACGGGATCGCTCTGGAACTGTTCTTCTGGATGAAACACCCCTACAAGCAGACCGTCGTCCGGTCGGCGGTGCAAGACGCTATCGGCGAACGGTTGGCAGATCTCGACGTGGAGTTCGCCTACCCACACCGCCACCACGTCTTCGACGAAACCAGCGGCGTCGCACGACTGGCCGTTGACGACTCGCGATTCGAGCGCACGGCCGCGGACTCACCCGTCGAACCGGGCGGGAGCCCCGCGGACCCGGCCGACCGGTAACGACTGCGCTCTCGCTCACGACTGCACGCTCTTCTCCCGGTGTCCATCGTGGTGATGATTTATACGCCCCCCACACCAATCACAACGTATCCGACAGATGTACGACGATGTTCTCATACCCACCGACGGAAGCGACACGATTTCCCAGACGCTGGCTCACGGACTGCCGATCGCCGCGAACAACGACGCGACGGTCCACTCGCTGTACGTGGTCGATAGCCGCGTCACCGCTGCTGCCGGCGAAGACACCAGTACGGACCTCGAGCGGACGCTCGAGGACGAGGGCCAGAAGGCCGTCGCCACCGTTGCGGAACGAGCGACGGCCGAGGGGCTCGAGACCGTCAGCGAGGTGCGTCAGGGAACACCCGCGAAAACGATCCTCGAGTACGCCGACGAGCAGGGGATCGATCTGATCGTCATCGGCACTCGAGGGAAGAGTCCACGCGAGAAGGTGACTTCGCTCGGGAGCGTCTCGGAGCGGGTGGTCGACAACGCTTCGATTCCAGTGTTCGTCGTCCGAAACGCGGGTGACAAGTAACAGCGGTCGGCGGGGGATCGGAGACGGAGAATTGCACGCGGAAGTCCAGGGGCCTACGCGCTTGCGCTTTCGACCGTAATGACTTCACAGTCGAGATGGCTCCGGAGATATCGATCGATATCGGGGTTGTCCGTAAAGCGCTGGAAGATGCGTCGGAGCCGACTCGCTTGCTTGCTCCCGATGACGACGGCGTCGGCTTGCTCCGCCGCGACTTCGTCGAGGATGCTCTCCTCGACGAGAAAGCCGGTCCGAACGACGTAGCGGGTGTTTTCCAGCCGTCCGTACGCTCTCTCGACGGCGTTTTTCAGGTCCAGACGCGTCACTTTTTTCCCGTTCTGGTAGAGGTCGACGTGGAGGACTGTTAACGCGGCCTCCCGCTCGCGGGCGACCTCGATCGCCCGCTCGAGCGTTCGTCTCGAATGCTTCGACAACGGATACCGAACGGGAACCACGACCAGCGACATTAGCCGTTCGAACGATTTCCGTGCGGGTAAACCTTTCAGTACGGATAGTCCACACTGCAAACCTGTCACACACTATCGTCCGAACCGTCGGCCAATCCGGTGCGGTTCTCAGGGACGTGAGGTGCTCGAGGAGGCGATATCGACCCGGACAGACAGTCATTTACCGCGAGCGACGGTATGGGCGGACATGCAAACCTGGTCGACCGATGATGACGGCACCGTCTATATTTCGGAGACGGACGGCGACAAGGGGTCGAAGGGGCCGTTCCTCGTCGCCTACGAATCCAGCGATACCACCAGCCGCTACGGCTGGTTCTGTACGAACTGCGAGACCCTCGACAACGCGATGGATTCGATGGGCCGAATCAAATGCAACCGATGTGGGAACTTCCGGAAGCCCACCGAGTGGGACGCCGCTCACGAGTGACGCCGTCGCTGCACCGGGCACACCGAAACCGGTCGTCGTGTGATGGAACGTCCTAATAGACGATTACTGACGAAAACTCCTGATACCGGGACACAGCCGAACCGAAATCACTGGGTAGTTCCAACTAGTGGAGAAGTAACTGGGCATTCTTGTTACGTACTAACATTTATGGTGGATGCCGACATAGGTAGTAGTGAATGGGTCCTGTTAACATGCGACTCGTCGAGCAGGCCAGGTCGATCTTCGCTGAGCTGGGTTACACCGTCGAAGGCAACGGCCCCGAGTTTCGCGCCGAACGCGCGTGGAAAGTCGTCCACGTAAACGCCGTCCTCGAGGCGGACGAGCTTCCGCCCGCTTCGTCGGGACAGTTCCACTGTTTCGTCGCCGAACCCGAGGACGCGGACGATCTCGAGGCGCGACTCGAACGGACGAATCCGAACTACGAGTGGGCCATCATCGTCGTCGACGGGGAGGACTATCAGGTCGAACGAGCGCCTCCAGGACCGCGAGTAACAGCATAGAAACCGACGGTCCACGAGTGACCGTCGCGACGTTCCTTATTCTTCGAGCGCGTTGCGCGTCGCAGTCACGCCTGCACCCGGATCGACGGCCGCCCCCATCGACTCGAGGACGTCACCGAGCGCCGTCACCACGTAGATCACGTTCTCGGGCCGCGCTGAGTGGCCCATGCAACCGATTCGGAAGATTTCGCCGGCGAGATCGCCCAGCCCACCGGCGATCTCGAGGTCGTATTGCTCGATCAGCGCGTCGCAGACCTCGCCGTCGTCGATGCCCGCCGGGACGCGGACGGCGTTCAGGCTCGGTAGCCAGTACTCGTCGGGTGCGTTCATCTCGAGGCCCATCGCCTCCATGCCGGCTTTCAGTGCACCGGCCAGTCGCTCGTGGCGCGCCCAGCGGGCTTCGATTCCTTCCTCGGCGACGAGGCGCAGCGCCTCCCGGAGCGCGTAGACGTTCGTGATCGGCGCGGTGTGGTGATACGCGCGCTCCTCGCCCCAGTAGCCCTCGAGCAGTGAGAGATCGAGATACCACGAGCGAGGGTCTTCCTCGCGCGAGAGGACCTTCTCCATCGCCTCGTCCGAGAGGGTCAGCGGGCTGGCACCCGGCGGACAGGAGAGACACTTCTGTGGCCCCGAGTAGGCCACGTCGATGTCCCACTCGTCGACCCGCAGCTCCACGCCGCCCAGCGAGGTGACGCTGTCGGCGATTACGAGCGCGTCGTGGTCGTGAGCCGCTGCCGTTAGCTCGGGGACAGTGGGCTGGAGCACCCCAGTACTCGTCTCGGCGTGGACGAACCCGAAGACCTCGGGGTCGTGTTCGGCCAGCGCGTCCGCGACGTCATCGGGCTCGAGCGGTTCGCCCCACGGAGCGTCGACCTCGACGACCTCGCCGCCGGCCCGCTGGGCCATCGAGGCCATCCGGCCGCCGAAGTAGCCGTTCGTCGGGACGAGCATCGTGTCGCCGGGTTCGACGACGTTGCCGATCGCGGCCTCCATCGCGGCCGAGCCGGTCCCCGAGACCGGAATCGTCCACTGATTGTCCGTTCGAAAGGTGTAGCGCAACAGCTCCTGGACCTCGTCCATAATCTCGATGAAGGCGGGATCGAGGTGACCCACGAGCGGCGTGCTCATCGCCCGGAGCACGCGCGGGTTCACGTCGCTCGGTCCTGGCCCCATCAGGGTTCGATTCGGGGGAGTGAGTTCGCCAACGGACGGCGCGCGAGTCGCCTCGGTCGACGGTTGCTGAGCCATGGGCGTGTGCTCGCTTGCCATCCGCAAAGACCTACCGACAGCGGCGAACGACAGACCCGCGGTGGCCGTCTGCAGGTATCGACGCTCGACTCGACGACAGGCCCAGTGTCCGTTTGACGACAGGTCGAGCGTCCGTTCGACGACGGCCCGAGTTCGGTCATCGCCTCTCGAGTGGTAACTGCCACCGTCTGGCACTGGGGCGAGTCGCTTAAGCCCACGCATTCCGTATTCGACATGTTGTGTTCATCGGCCATGCCCTGTTCGCGTTCGCCGTCGCGGCGCTGGTCGCCGACTGGAGAGGCTGGGATCGCCGACCGGCCCTGTTCGTCGGAATCGTCGCGGGCGCGTTCGCTGCGATTCCGGATATCGATGTCGCATACGCGCTCGTCGGCCTCCTCGAGTGGCACGCAGCGGACGGAGCGCTCGGAGCGTCGACGGCCTTCTGGGACGCAAGCCGGGTCGTCCACCGCTCGGTCACCCACTCGCTGGTCGTCGGCGCGATCGCCGCGCCGGCGTTCGGTCTGCTCGCCGTCAGCGGTCGCACCGCTCGAGCGCGAGCCCTTCGGACCGGTGCGATCGGCACCCTCGGGGCTCTCGTCGCCGTTGCACTCGTCTGGGACGGCCCGCTCGCCGCGCTCGTGATGGGGCTATTCGCGGCGAGCGGCATCCTCGTCGCTCGCTGGGCCGCGCGAGCGTCGCCGCTCTCGCCGTCGACGGTCGCCCTCGCCGCGCTGTGGGGCCTCTGGTCGCATCCGTGGGGGGACCTCGTTACCGGCTCACCCCCGGATTGGCTCTTCCCGTTTGGCTCCCCCGCGCTCGAGTCGCGCGTCGTCTTGCATTCGGACCCGACGCTGCACTTGCTGGGCGCGTTCGCGATCGAACTCGCCGCGATCGCGTTCGCACTCGTGACGATTTGCCGGCTCACCGATCGGTCGCTCCTCGGGTTCGTCGACCGCCGGGCCGGGGTGGGCGCGGCGTACGGCGTCGCCGCGCTCGCGGTGACGCCGCCGACCCTCGAGGTGTCCTATCACTTCGTCTTCTCCATCCTCGGCGTCGGCCTGCTCTGTGGCGTCGTTCGGGATACCCCCTCGCTGGCGTTCCCGCGCGCGACCTCTCGCCGACTCCCGTCGTCGGACGCGGTCCTCGAGCGCTCGCTTACGGCACTGGCAGCCATTGCGTTCGCTCTGGTTGCGTACGCGATCGTCTACCTGTTCGTCGTGCCGATGTGAAGAACGGATTATCGAAGTCTCGCTGCTCTCGTTCCAGCGTCATTTCAATCAATGACGGCATATGTTTTTGTGAGAACGCTCGATACGAGTCAGTGTGGCTCAGACCTTACTCGAGGGATTGATCGCGGACGGGCGATCGAACGCGGCGATTGCGTGGGTATTAGTCGCCGCTATCGCGGCCATCGGCGTCGGCGCACTGGTGACCGATGGGAACCTCTGGACGACGTTCGCAGCGATACTCGTCGTCCTCGCGCTGCTCCCACCCGTCGCCTTCCGATCGCCGCTGGTCATGCTTCCCTGGGAGGTCCTGTTGCTCGCGGCGCTGCCGGTACTCGCCGTCGCTTTCGGTGCCGACCGGTTGACGGGACACATTACGTCGTATCTCTCCGTTGCGGCTATCGCGCTCGTTCTCGTCGTCGAACTTCAGACGTTCACCTCCGTTCGCATGACTCCCAGCTTTGCCGTCGTCTTCGTCGTGGTCGCGACGATGGCCGCCGCGGCGCTCTGGGCCCTCTTTCGGTGGAGCATCGCCGGCATACTCGGCGTCCCGTTTACGGCCGACCACGACGACGTCATGTGGGAGTTCGTCTACTCGGCGGTCAGCGGGCTCGGTGCCGGCGTCGTCTTCGAACTCTATTTCAGACGACTCGCCCGTTCGGCGCAGCGTCTCCCCGAGAACGCCCGCGGAATCGCGGAGGGTGACGATGCGTAATCTCACGAATTGGTTGCCGTCCCAGCATCGCCAGCGGCAGCTCACCTATCTCATGGAGATCGGGCTGGTCGGCATGCTGTTCGTCGGGATCGAGCGGGGCAACGGTGGGATCGTCATCAACACCGGCGTGGCGCTGGCCGTGACCCAGCTCCCGCCGCTGCTCGAGCGCGACTACGAGATCCCGATGGATCCGCGTCTCACCCTGTGGATCACCACCGCCGTTTTCCTCCACGCGTTCGGTACCGTCGGGCTGCCCGGTGCCACCGCGACGCTCTACAGTCAGGTCTGGTGGTGGGACCACATGACCCACGCCCTGTCGGCGTCGCTGGTCGCGGGCGTGGGCTACGCCACCGTCCGCGCGCTCCACGAGCACGCGGCGGGCATTTACTTTCCCCGCCGGTTCGTCGCCGTGTTCATTCTACTCTTCGTCCTGGCCTTTGGCGTTCTCTGGGAAATCCTGGAGTTCGTAATCGCACTCTCGGCCGACGCACTCGGCGTCAAAGCCGTGCTCACGCAGTACGGGCTCGAGGACACGATGCTCGATTTCGTCTTCAACTCGATCGGCGCGATCGTCGTCGCGCTATGGGGCGGTGCCTACCTCACTGACGTCTCCGGTGCGATCCGCGAGCGCCTCGAGTCACGGACCGAGTGACCCGTTCGCCGTCGCCGTTACCGACACCAGCGGGCTTCTCTTCGTGAAACCGACAGCAGTTTTACGTCGATATGGCTCGTAGGTGGAGGGGCGATGGTATTCAAGAAAATTACGCTCATCGGCACCAGTCCCGAGAGCTTCGACGCCGCAGCAGACGACGCGATCGACCGCGCGGAAGCTACCCTCCAGAACGTTCAGTGGATCGAGGTCGACGAACTGGGCGTCGAGGTCGCCAGCGCCGACGACCGCGAGTATCAGGCCGAAGTCACCGTCGCCTTCGAACTCGAGGAGTAAGCGCCGTCTCGAGTCCGGCCGGTTACTCGAACCGCTCCCGTTTTTTGTCGCTCGAGTTCTACGCTCTCCACTCCCAGTGCTGTCGGCGTTCGGTCGACTGGGCAAAACGGCGGAGGGGTGGGTGGCGGGAATCGCTGTTCGTGTGATCGATTATGTCCGGAACGATTCGCCACAGCCGCACTCGCTGACGACGTTCGGATTGTCCACGTGGAACCCTTCGGCTTGCAGGCCGTCCTCGTAGTCGAGGACGCTGCCCTCGATGTACTTCAGGCTCGCCGGATCGACGAACACGCGCAGCTCGTGGTGTTCGTAAATCGTGTCGTCGTCGTCCGGTGCGTCGTCGAACCGCATCCCGTAGGAGAGACCGGCACAGCCGCCCTGCTGGACGAACAACCGGAGGCCAGCTTCAGTCACGTCGAGGTCCTCTCCCTCGAGCAGGGAGAGGGCCTGTTCGGCCGCGTCCTCGGTCACTTCGATTTTCGGACGCGTGTCCGCCTCCCCGCCGTCCATACTGTCCGTGCTCATACCTCTCCATTCCGGCGCAACGATGTTAACTGTGACGCCATTCTCTCCGGGACTAGCCGAATCGGGTTCCGTCTTCGCTCGAGCGAGTGCGTTCCTCGGTTCTCGCGTTTGTTCACCAGTTCGAGCGCTGCCGGAACGAACGATAGTAGGGGCCGAACTGTCGTTTGTCGTTGCGCGAGAGCTCGATGTCGTGTTCCGCTAGGAGTTCGAGCATCCGTTCGAGCTCACAGTCGTACCACATCGAGAGGAGCCGCACGTTCTTCTGTGCGTAATCGTAGTTGCGCTCGAGGACGCGCCTGTCCGTCGGATCGACACGCGGTTCCATCTCATTTCCCTTTCCGTTCTCCAGCCACGTAAAACCAGCTTGCAGTTCAGCGAATTGAAAAACCATCGATCGACAGTATTTCACCGATCCTTACCGATCCGCTTCCTCGTCGAGCCGGGTTCGAACGCTCTCGGCGTGGGCCTCGAGCCCCTCGGCGTCCGCGAGCGCCGTGATCGTCCCGCCTAGTTCGGCGAGTCCCTCCCTGGAGAGTCGCTGGACCGTCGTCGACCGGAGGAACGTCTCCACGGAGAGGCCGCCGGTGACTCGCGCACCGCCGTTGGTCGGCAGGACGTGGTTCGTTCCGCTGGCGTAGTCGCCAGCCGCGACGGGCGTGTTCGGCCCGAGGAAGACGCTCCCCGCGCTCTCGATCCGCTCGAGGATCGACTCGTCGTCGTCGGCGATGATCGAGAGGTGCTCGGGTGCATACGCCTCGGTAAAGAGGATCGCCTCGCTCATCGACCGGGCGTGGAGGACCCCGCTCGCGTCGTTCGCGAGCGCCTCCCGAATCACATCCTCGCGCTCGCGCGCGGTGATCTGGTCATCGACGGCCGCGGCCACGGCATGGGCGGTGTCCTCGTCGTCGGTGACGGCCACGACCGAGGCGTTGGAGTCGTGTTCGGCCTGGGCGACGAGTTCCGCGGCGACGAGTTCCGGGTCCCCAGTCTCGTCGGCCACCACGACCACTTCGCTCGGTCCCGCGAGGAAGTCGATCTCCACGTCGCCCCGGACTTCGGCCTTCGCCGCCGTCACCCACTTGTTGCCGGGGCCGACGATCTTCTGAACGCGAGTGATCGTCTCCGTCCCGTACGCCAGCCCCGCGATCGCCTGCGCGCCGCCGACGCCGTAAACTGCGTCCGCACCCGCGATGTGGATCGCCGCCAGTGTCACCGGGTTCAGTTCATCGGCCGGTGGCGTCACCACTGAGACGTGACCGACGCCGGCCACTGTCGCCGGGACGACCCCCATGATCGCACTCGAGGGATAGGCCGCCGAGCCGCCGGGAACGTAGACGCCGACGCGCTCTATCGGTCGAAACCGTCGTCCCAGCGTCCGTCCTTCGCTGAACTCGCGTTGCCAGTCGTCGGGCAGTTGCGCTTCGTGAAACTCGCGAACGTTCGCCGCGGCCGTTTCGATCGCGGTTCGGATTTCGTCGTCGATCTCAGCGGCGGCCCGCTCGCACTCGTCTGTGATCTCGAGGTTGCCGACTTCGATACCGTCGAACTCGCTCGTAAACTCGCGGACGGCGACGTCGCCCTCCGTGTGGACGCGCTCGACGATCTCGCGAACGTCTTCCCTGACCGCCTCGATGCCGGCGTCGCGCTCGAAGAAGGCCGCGCGGTCGTCCGGCCCGAGGTCCGCGATCGCCTGAACGTCGATTGTCATACCCTCACGTTCGAACGGCGGTCGAAAAACGGTTTCCTTCCGGTGGTCGACTCGGGTACCGGATCGATCGCATCACGGCGGTTCGATAGACCGAGGCACAGCAACGGCCGGCCGTCTCACGAATCGGGATTCTCGACTTCCCAGATTCCGACGAAGTCGAGGGTCGCTCTGACGAACAGATAGAGGAGGAGCCCGAAGCCGACGATCGCGAGCGGTGCCTGCAGGAGATTCGCGGTTTCCACGTCGAGGACGATCCGACTGATCCCACGAACGAAGAAGCTCGTGATGACGATCCCGAACCCGATGACCGCGAGTTTGACGAATCCCGATCGGTCCATGGCTACTCGTACGAGCACGGTCGCTAAATGGTATCGGTTATTCCCAGATCGGCGACCGTCGGAGGCCGCATACGGACTGCTGTCAGTCAGTTCCGGTGCGGCCGCGAAACCGTCCCACGGTCGCACGGAAATCGTTCCAGCAGACCGCATCAGCGAACGTCGGCGCTGGCTGCGCGGCCGATCGCGTAGACGGCGACCGATCCGAACGTGAACGCGAGTCCCACGAGAACAGCGAGTGCCGGCACGAGCGTGTCCCACATCCCGCCGAACCGGGTAACTTCGATCACGGTCATCGTATCCTCGCCGAGCATCACTGCACGAGCGGCGTCGACACCGTAGGTGATCGGGTTGAACGTCGCGACCGTCCGAATCCAATCCGGAAGCGCCGGCAACGGGAGAAACGCACTCGAAACGAACAGCAAGGGCAACTGAAGCAGGTTCGCCCCGATAATCGTCGACTCCTCGTCGCGGGTCACCACGGCCAGCACGTTCGAGAATGCAGTGAACCAGACCGAGAACACGACACAGATGGCCGCGATTGCGATCGCGCCCGCGATTCCGGTCGCGATTTCGGCACCGAGCAACACGCCCAATCCGAGCACGATTACGACCTGTACGACGATGCGGACGACCTCGGCGAGCGTCTTCCCCAGGAAGACGGCGGTCCGGTTCATCGGACTGACCAGTATCTTCTCGAACATCCCGGTCTCGATGTCGTTGACCAACCCGATTCCCGACGTCGCGGCCGCCACCAGCGCCACCTGGATCACGATCGCCGGCACGAGATACGTCTCGTAGCTGACGCCCTCGAGGGCGGCCGTCGCGACGCCGCCGAACACCTGCGTGAAGAGCACGAGGAAGATGATCGGCTGGACGAGCGAAACGACGAGCACGAACGGGTTCCGAACCGACTTGATCGTCCACCGGACGAACGTGACCCACACGTCGCTCGCGAAGCCCCCGCCGTGCCGGTCGACATCTGGTGTACTCATCCGTTTACCTCGTCTCGATCGACACCGTCCCCGTCTTCACTCTCGTCGCTCACCGTCGATTCTCTCGCGTCTCTCGAGTCACGGCCGCCGTTACCGATCGTTCCGGACCGTGCAGCGTCGGTCGTGTCCGACTCGCGTTCCGTCGACGGGTCGTCCTCGTTCCCCTCACCCGTCACCGCGAGGAACACGTCGTCGAGCGTCGGTGCACGGACGTCGAACCCGATAACGTCGATTCCGGCGTCCCGCAGTGCGACTAACAACTCCGTCCCACGCGTGCGCGCATCGCGGGCCGTCACTGCGAGCCCCGGCTCCGTTGCTTCGATCGCCGCCCCGTCAGCGAACAGCGACTCATCGCGGGCGACCGCTACTGCGCGCTCACTCTCGTCGGGGTCAGCCAGCTCGACCGCGAGTATCTCGCCGCCGACGCGACGTTTCAGCTCTCCAGGTGTCCCCTCCGCGACGACCGTTCCGTCCTGAATGACCGACAGCCGCTCGCACAACTGGTCGGCCTCCTCGAGATACTGAGTCGTCAGAAAGACGGTCGTTCCCTCGTCGTTGATCCGCCGAAAGTACTCCCAGAGCCGGTTTCTCGCTGCCGGATCGAGTCCAGTCGTCGGCTCATCGAGGAATACCAGCGGCGGCCGGTGGACGAGCGCGGTCGCCGCGTCGAGGCGCTTTTTCATCCCGCCGGAGAAGTCGTCCGCGACTTTGTTCGCGACATCGGTTAGTTCGACAAGTTCGAGCAGTTCATCGATCCGCTCGTCACGCTGCGCTCGCGGCACGCCGTAGGCATCACACGCGAACCGGAGGTTTTCTCGAGCGGTCAACTCGGGATCGATACTCGTCTCCTGAGCCATATACCCGACCGTCGACCGTACCTGTCGGGGCTCCTCGATGGCGTCGAACCCGTTGACAACGATGGAGCCGTCGGTCGGTCGCAGGAGCGTCACCAGCGTCTTGATCGTCGTCGTCTTGCCCGCGCCGTTCGGTCCCAGAAAGCCGACGAATTCGCCGCGTTCGACGAGGAGATCGACGTCGCGGACCGCCTCGGTCCCGTCCGCGTACGTCACCGCCACGTCGCGCGCTTCGATAGCGTAGTCGGTCACAGTCGTGCTATGGCAACCACGGGGATATATAGTAGCCACTGAAACGATTCACACACTGATCGTATAGCTGTCGTTCGATCAGATGTACAATGACTTTCAGTGGCTACTATCGTTATAAGACCAGCCACACGTCGCCATGGCCCCTCGTGTCGGCCAGTGCCGTTTCACAAGGGCTCGTCAAACGGGAGTGACTTTCCGTTCCAACTGCCGGAGTCTCATCAACGCGTGACAGCAACGCTGTCAATCACAGACGTTGTCTCGTAAGATGGGCTTATCGAGTACTGTATCGACCGTTGCAGTCCCCCAGACCCGGCTCAGCCGCGAGCGCCACGACAAGCGAACCATAACTATTCCTTGGACGACGGACCATCCAGCCATGTGGCCGTGGGAACACGCGATCGTCGGTTATCTTGCATATTCACTGTGCTGTCACACCCTTTTTCGTGACTCGCCCACCGGACTCGAGGCGTTCGCTGTCGTCCTCGCGTCGGTTCTCCCGGACCTGATTGACAAACCACTCGCCTGGGAGTACGGCGTGTTCGAGAACGGCTACGCGATCGGTCACTCGCTTTTCTTCGCGGTGCCGCTGGCGATTCTCGTTGGAACGATCGCGAACGTCGCGACACGGCCGCGGGTCGGTCTCGCGTTCGGACTCGGCTACCTGTCACATCCCTTTGGCGACGTTGTAGACTCAGTGTTCCGGAAGGATGTCTTGCAGCCCGAACTCATGCTCTGGCCGGTCGCTACGGTCGAGGGACACTCCCCTGGGCCAGGTTTCCTCGAGGCATTTTTCGACCTGTTCGGTCGCTACTCGAGTGATATGCTCGCTGGCGATATCTCGACGTATCTGTGGGCACAACTCGGACTTGCCGGGGCGGCGCTGGTGGTATGGCTCGTCGACGGCGCGCCGGTCCTTCGCGAGTGTCTGTTAGCCGGATTGGGACTCGTCCGGTCGGGTCTCGGACGAGAAGCCGATGCCTCGAGTTCGAATCCGCCGAATCAGCGGTAGCGTCGCCGGAGCATTCGGTCGACGGCACTCGGGCCAATCGAGTCACTTCGTGACTGTCCAACGTGGCGCAGTGGCCGCTCGAGACGATGGCCTTATATGTTCACTCGGACTTC
>NZ_JBHDYC010000049.1:0-981 GCF_041894845.1 Natrinema sp. H-ect4 | reverse complement strand
TACCATACAGATACCGACCGGTACCGATGTTTCAAGCCGAAATACACCTCCAACAGGAGAAAGCGTGCGTGCTCAACGACTTCGCGGAGTACTTCGACACGTCGTTCGACGTCGACATCGAGGAGCTCCACGACCATCTCGTGACGTTTACGATTCGGATGGAAGAGCCCCGCGACGAGTACGTCGAGTTCTTCACGGACTCCGAGCAGGTCGAGCACGTCGAGCAACTCGACGAAGCGAACTACCTGATCACGAAGACGTCGTGCGGTGCGTACTCCGCCATCGACCGTAACCACGGCGTCCTCCGACGACAGAGTCGCGTTCTCGCGAACCGCCGCGTCTACACGGTCCTGTTCTTCCGCCGGGAGGACCTGCGGGCCATGATTGACGATTTCAGCCGGATCGGCACCGTCACGCTGGGCAAGCTTACGGAGTTCAACAAGTCGAAATCGATGCTCACCGACCGGCAACTCGAGGTCGTCACGTGCGCTCTCGAGGAGGGATACTTCGAGTGGCCGCGGCGGATCAGCAGCGAGGAGCTCGCCGACGAACTGGACATCAGCCGGACGACGGCGCTCGAACACCTCCGCAAGGCGCAGTCGAAGCTCCTCACCAGCGCCATCGAGGAGAACAACCACCTGAACCTGCCCGACCGCGCTGAACCATGACATCCTCCCCGGCGTGAACGCCGGGGTTTCCTCGCGCTGGGAGTCTCGGCTATGCCGAGTTGCTTCGAGAGAGCAAGCTCTCTCGTCATCACGAGACGACTTCGTCGTCTCGAACGACCACGGAGGCAACTTGCGGGTTCGTGTGCTCCTCGTTGGGACGGGGAGAGCGTGGTGACTCCAGCCATTCGTGACTGTCCCACTTGAGGCACACAGGCCGTGCCATCGGCCGTGCTACGTCTGTTTCGTGCCGTTGACGAGACGCTTTGCGTCTCGTTTGCCAATCAGAACTCGAAGAGTTCTGATGACGCCTCAG
>NZ_JBHDYC010000048.1:0-1061 GCF_041894845.1 Natrinema sp. H-ect4 | reverse complement strand
CTATAGTAGTCATTAGAAGTAATTTCTCACTTTTGGAAGAGACAGTTGATCAATAGCGGTATCAATCGCTGTTGTGAGCTCAGGAAGCGAGTCAAAGAATCGGTTGCTAAGGGCTGCTTGGAGCTGTCTCCAGCACTCCTCGACTGGATTGAGTTCCGGTGAATATGCCGGTAACCTCACGAAGGCGAGGTCGTCACGGGCCGCCAGGTCCGTGACGGCCGACGCCTGAAAATACGGGGCTCCATCTAGCACGATAATCAAATCATCTTCGAACTCTTGGCATAACGCAAGAATGAAATGTTTCGCGTGGGCGGCGGTCACGTACTCTTCGAATCGAGAGAAAAAGCGATCACCGTCCTCGGTGATCGCGCCCAACAGACACGTCCAGTCGCGTTGCCCAGACAGTTCGACGGACGGCCGCGTGCCGCGCGGAAACCACGCGGCACGCGGCTCAACTTGGACGGATTTCTTGGTTTGATCGATACAGACTAGTGTGGCGTCCATCTCCCGCCGCTTTTTTTGAGTTCTTCGCGGAACGTTTCTTGGTCCTCAGCATCTGATTCGGCGGCTGTAGGGCGTGGCTTTTGATAGCTCAATCCCGCTTCTTTGAGCAACCGCCGGCAGCTCGGAATTGAGTACTCGACATCGTAGGTCTCGTCAAGATACTGCTGGACGAGCGCCGGCGTCCACGCCGGCGCGTCTACCCCGACTTCTTCGGGTGGGTCGTGGACTGTATCTTCGAATTCTTGTTGCTCTTTTTCTGAGAGTTTTCGCTTTCTCCCAGATCGGTGAGCATCAGTAACGGCCTGCTCAAGCGACTCGTCAGTGTCGAGTCGCTTGAGCCAACTGTAGATTGTTCGCCGGCCGGTGTTATGCCACTCGGCGAGTTCGGTCTGCGTAACGCCGTTTTTGTACGCAATTGCCGCTAACAGCCGTTGTGTCGGCTTCCTTCCCTCGACGTTGTCGAGTGCGTCGTGAAGTTCTTCGACGGAGATCTCGTCGAGATGATCCATTAGAAGCAGCAACAATCTATGGGCGGAAAATTCTAACGGTTACTATAG
>NZ_JBHDYC010000047.1:0-1124 GCF_041894845.1 Natrinema sp. H-ect4 | reverse complement strand
ATAGTGTCTAGGGAACTGTTTTACCGATAGAGACGCTGGCGTTGGTAATGGGTCGGCTTGACGATATCACGCTCGAAGAACTCTACGATCTCAAGGACCAGATCGACGAAGGGAAGCCGCGAGAACGTGTTCTCGCGGCGATCGGGCGCAAGAAGGGCGATCAACTGGATACACTGGCTGACCGCCACGGTGTTGTCGAGAAAACGATTCGCAACTGGCTCGATCGGTTCAAGGAAGAACCGATCGAGCAGGCACCTTACGACGCTCCTCGACCAGGAGGTCCAGCAAAAATCGAGGGCAAAGATCGTGAGCGACTGTTCGAGCAGTTGCAACAGCCGCCGACCGAACTCGGATACGACCAGCAAGCGTGGTCAGCGAAACTCTTGCTTCATCACGCCAAAGAGGAATACGGCGTCGAATACCACGAAACCTACGCGTATGACTTGTTGAAAGAGGCCGGGCTGTCCTTGCGGACAGCACGGCCTCAACATCATGAAGCCGACCCTGAAGAGAAAGCCGAGTTTCAGGAGACAGTCGAAAAAAACGGCCCGAACTAACCGAGAAAACTGTCGTTGTTGTCGATCAGTTCACCAAGCACGTCGGAACTGTTCAGCGACGTGGCTTCTACCCAATTGGCTCAAACCCGACAATAGAGGTTGCAACAGCGTGGGATTCAGTGACGGTGCTGGGCGCTGTCACCGACGACGGTGACAGCTTCTTCTGCTGGACAGAAGAGAATCTCACACGGAACCACGGGATTCGGCTGTTAGAAGCGCTGAAAGACAAGTTCGGTGAGGAGTTAGTGGTGTTTCTGGATCGAGCGGGCTACTTCTACGCGAGGGATCTGTGGGAGCACGTGAGTGGTGAGCGCGAGACCGAAACTGTCGGAGACAGTTCGGTCTCGTGCGTGCGAGGGGATGATCTCGAAGTGTGGTACTTCCCGTCGAAACTTCCCGAACTGAACGCTGTCGAAGGGTGCTGGGACCAATTGCAAGAGTGGTTCAAGTATCGCCTTATGCCAGATCTCTCGACGCTGAAAGAATGCATTCCACGAGGATTGAGCGCGATCACCGAACCGAACATCTGGCCGTATCTCACCGGTAAAGATTCGAACTAAACACTAT
>NZ_JBHDYC010000046.1:0-1398 GCF_041894845.1 Natrinema sp. H-ect4 | reverse complement strand
CGGTTACCTTGTTACGACTTAAGCCCCCTTGCGGAGCCCAGATTCGACCCTGGAATCAGGGCCTCATCCGGACCCCACTCGGGTGCTTTGACGGGCGGTGTGTGCAAGGAGCAGGGACGTATTCACCGCGCTCTTCTGAAGCGCGATTACTACCGAATCCAGCTTCATGAGGGCGAGTTTCAGCCCTCAATCCGAACTACGACCAAGTTTCGGAGATTAGCGCCCCCTTTCGGGGTTGCATCCCACTGTCTTGGCCATTGTAGCCCGCGTGTCGCCCAGCACATTCGGGGCATACTGACCTACCGTTGCCCATTCCTTCCTCCAGTTTGGCACTGGCAGTCTCCCTAATGTACCCAACCACCACAAGGGTGTTGCTGGCAATTAAGGATGTGGGTCTCGCTCGTTGCCTGACTTAACAGGACGCCTCACGGTACGAGCTGACGGCGGCCATGCACCTCCTCTCAATGGCTCCAGTAAGATCATCAATCTGACCTTCACTGCACATTGTCGATGCTGGTGAGATGTCCGGCGTTGAGTCCAATTAAACCGCAGGCTCCTCCGGTTGTAGTGCTCCCCCGCCAATTCCTTTAAGTTTCATCCTTGCGGACGTACTTCCCAGGCGGTCTGCTTCTCGGCTTCCCTACGGCACAGCACAGGCTCGTAGCCTGTGCCACACCTAGCAGACATCGTTTACAGCTCGGACTACCCGGGTATCTAATCCGGTTCGTGACCCGAGCTTTCGTCCCTCACCGTCGGATCCGTCTTCCAGAGGCGCTTTCGCCACCGGTGGTCCGTCCAGGATTACGGGATTTCACTCCTACCCCGGACGTACCCCTCTGGTCTTCCGGTCCCAAGCCATGCAGTTTCCACCGGACGCCTGCGCGTTAAGCGCGCAGATTTCCCGATAGACTTGCCTGGCCAGCTACGGACGCTTTAGGCCCAATAATAGCGGTCATCACTCGTGCTGCCGGTATTACCGCGGCGGCTGGCACCGGTCTTGCCCAGCACTTATTCCTCGACCACCTTACGGTCGAAAAAAGCGAGGACTATATGCCCTCGCACTCGGAGTCCCCTTATCGCACTCGCGTGCAGTGTAAAGGTTTCGCGCCTGCTGCGCCCCGTAGGGCCCGGTATCTTGTCTCAGATACCGTCTCCGGGCTCTTGCTCTCACAACCCGTACCGATTATAGGCACGGTGGGCCGTTACCCCACCGTCTACCTAATCGGCCGCAGCCACATCCTATAGCGCCTGAACGTTTCGCGTTCACGCCACTCCAGGCAGTGAACGGTATCGGCTATTAGCCTCAGTTTCCCGAGGTTATCGCCGTCTATAGGGCAGTTTGGCCACGTGTTACTGAGCTATCTGCTACGAGTCTGAACTCGTGCAACTAGCATGGCT
>NZ_JBHDYC010000045.1:0-1414 GCF_041894845.1 Natrinema sp. H-ect4 | reverse complement strand
CTGTCCCGTTTCGAGTACTTAAATCCGATGTGAGCCCGTCAGACTTGGCCTGATGACGAATCAGTCACTGACAATCGCGGGTGAATTTTACTCGCTGGTCGACTGCGTCGACAGCGAGTTCATCGCCGATCAGTTCGATATCGGCACCTACACGAACAAGCACGACTTTGAGAACCATCTCAAGGTCGGCATCTTTGAGGGAATCAATCCGTCTGACTCGCTCGCTGAACTTGCTGAACAGACAGCCACACATGGTCAGCTAGAGGAAATGGCTGCATCGACCTTCTCCCGGCGAACGAACGACCGCGACTACCGCGCGGTCGTTCGTGTCTTCTTCGAACTGCTCCATTCACCCCAACTGTATCATCAACGCAGTGTTCAACGAAAGCGCCTCGAATGGCTCGATCGAGCGGTCGTCGCTCTCGATGGAACAAATCTCGCACTCACCAGGTCGGTCGCTGTCCCGAGTGAATTGCATGATGGTGAGACCGTTGACGAGATCAAGTCAGGCGACCGCGGTCTCAAATTCAACCTGGCCGCACGCGTGGACGGACACGCCAAGCAGACTCTTGGCGTGTCCGTTACAGCAGGCGAGACACGCGAACCAACACAGTTCGACCATCTCCAGGACGATGTCGAGGTCTTTGGAGACCTCGACTCGCCGATTCGCGTGTTTGATCGTGGCTATCTCGACTATGACCGCTTCTGTGCGTTGAAAGAGCGAGAGGAAGACTTCGTATGTTTGTTGCAGTCAGATTCTCGGGTCGATGTCCTGGAGCGAATCCAGGACATCGACATCACTGACGAAGCGGGAACGCGCCACGTACGTGACGCGTTGATTGAACTCGCCGAGACCGGCGAAACGTTTCGGCGAATCGTGTTCGAGGACGTGGATGGAGAGGAGATAGCGTATTTGACGACGCTATCTCCTGCGGATTATGATCCAGTGGATGTGATGAACATCTACACGCTTCGGACACTCATCGAGATTCTGTTTCGTGAGCTAAAGCAGTATATGAACATCGAGAACTTTCACTCACAATCGGTGAACGGCGTCTTGTTCGAGTTGTTCTGTACATTGATAGGCTACGTCTTGGTCGAATGGTTCCGGCACTGCCACCCGCTGCGGGGTGGCGTGCCGGAAGCGATCCGTATGATTCGAACACGGTGGAATCAGTCGCGTCGGGCCTACGGATGAGTCACTCGAAGACACGGTGAGAGCGCCGCCGCAGGAGCGGCGGCACTCTCTCCAACAAAAGAATATATGCTATTAAACCTGAGTTTAGACTCTCCCAACTGGTTGATCAGGTCTTCTTCTGATTCGTACTCCGTCGATCATTCCGTGATCTGATGAATTGCTGCCTTCCCCCCTGGTTTCTCGCTCGGTAGTCTTATCAAGTCGAAATAGGACAGA
>NZ_JBHDYC010000044.1:0-2370 GCF_041894845.1 Natrinema sp. H-ect4 | reverse complement strand
AAATACTCCTGTTCTAAGATACGATATGGATCAGGAATCGGTGAACGTGTATCGTGGGTGTATGCCAGTGGTGGATGCTGAGTACGAGTTCGAGAGCGATGGGTCGCCCATAGTAGTAATCGCCGAGGCTCTAGCAGAAGCCGCCGAGATTGATCCAGTCGATCTCCCACCACTGTACGAGTTCGTCGATCCCGACGCCCTCGATCAGCTATTCGGAGACCATGACGGCGCAGCCCACGCGGATGCTCTCCTCAACTTTCGGGTCGAGACCTGGTACGTGTTCATCCGAGCCGACGGCCGCATTCGGGTCTGTGATGCCACTCAACCCACCGATCCGGAACCAGTCTTCGAATCCACCCCCGCCTAATTCGACTCTCTCAGTGCTCTAACTCCAACAACCCTCTTACAGCATTCTTGACAGGCATCGAGTGGTTCAACGGACCAACCGATACGTGACTCCTCTGTCTCTACCAATTCGCAGGTCGTGTTAGTAACTGTTCTATGACACCCCCTGTAGTACGGTTAAACTACCGAACTGCGTTCCAGAGGATAGATGCCTTCGTTATTGGTTTGTCGTTTCAGCCGGGGAGCGGGTATCCACGTTGGTAAATTCAAAGCGTGCACCATCGTCGGTTCCATCAGCGATCGTGAGGTTCCATCTATGGGCCTGAGCGATACGGTTGACAATTGCGAGTCCGAATCCGGTCCCTTCAGATTCGGTGGTATAGCCCGGCTCCAAGACGGTCTTGTGTTCGTCTTCGGGGATGCCAGGGCCGTCGTCTTCGACGTAAAATCCGGTCCCGTCAAGCGGGCCGACTCGAACGGTGCTCGCGCCGTCGCTATGTTCAACCGCGTTTCGAAACAGATTCTCCAGAACGTGTTGCAGGCGACTCTGATCACCGTAGATTTCGAATGGCTCGACAATTTCAAGACTGCTATCAGCCGTCTCGACCATCTCCCAGCACTGTGATACGAGGGGTTGCATCTGTATCCACTCCTGTTCCGCAACGGTTTGGCCTTCCTGAGCGAGCACTAACGTATCCTCGATGATCGCTTCCATTCGTTCCAACGCCTCGATGGCCGGGTCTAGATGCTCGCCGTCGTAGTCGTCTTGTGCCAGTTGGAGGCGACCGGTGGCGACGTTGAGTGGGTTTCGCAAATCGTGAGAGACGACGCTCGCAAATTCTTCAAGTTGCTCGTTTTGTTTCTGGAGGTCGCGTTCGCGTTTGACTCGGTCGCTAATATCCACAAATGACGCCATCATCGAGAGCGGGTTCCCTGCCTCGTCAGTCACGATGCTCGTCGTACACTGTGCGTGAAACTCAGTTCCATTTTTCCGAACGGCACGCAACTGGCCCTGCCACTGCCCGGTTTCTTGGACAGTTTGTGCGACTTTTGCGGCTTCGTCAGGGTGTTTCCAAAACTCGGTGACTGATTTGCCCAGCACTTCCTCTTCGTCTTCGTATCCCCACATATCGAGGAACATCGGATTGACCGTGCGTATCTGGCCCTCAAGCGTTCCGATAGCGATTCCCGTAAGCGCTGAGTTGCAGGCGTATTCGTAGAGCTGGCGTTGTTCTTCGTGTGTTTTGCGCTCGCTGATATTCCGGCCGACCCCCGCAACCAACGAAGTCGCGTCCTCCGTGAACGAAATAGCCGAGAACTCGTAAGGGAGGTGATCGCCGTCGGTTGTTTGCAGCGTCGCTTCGACACGGACGTACTCGTCATCGAGGGCCTGAGTGATGGCCTCTTGAATGTGCATTCGGTCGTCGGCGATGAAAAAGTCGGCAGGCTCCATCGTCTCAATTTCGTCGTCAGAATAACCGGTCACCTCCGAGAGCGCGTCGTTCCAATATCGAAAGTCGCCACCGGCAGTGAACACGTAAAAGAGTTCGACGACTTCATCGAGCGCAGCCCCGACTTCTTCGGCGTTGCTTGGAGAACTCGACGTTTCGTCACGGTCTGCCATAGGTGGTCGTTGTTGTGGTAACCGGTTCCATGAAAGGTCATCCTTTCGATTGATCCGTTGTATACGATCTAGCTTGCTGACGTGCGCTTTGTATCCGTATGCATTGAGATACGCGGTCTCAACTTTTGAGCCTCCTCGATTGCACAGTTTCGGAGGATGGAGTCGTAGCCCTCGGAATACTCTCTCTACTAAGAATGGCTGCGGGAGACGAAGAGAATGAAGGAAGTATAAACTCACCCTTGGCATTTGGCATCTACCTAATTCAGCGAGAGAGTCCCGCCGTTTACGGCGTTGACGAGACGCGAAGCGTCTCGTTCGCACATCAGAACGCTTCGCGTTCTGAGGACGGGAGTGAATCGCGCCACCTGACTACGCGAACCACCGGTTACTCCCCAGCTGGA
>NZ_JBHDYC010000043.1:0-3388 GCF_041894845.1 Natrinema sp. H-ect4 | reverse complement strand
GACTGAGGCGTGCGTTTTCGGGCATGAATCACTTTGAAAACGCCACGCCTCACTCCTTCAGCCTTATCTGAACAGCACCCCGCTCACGGCGTCGTTCAGGGACGACTCCGTGAATCGTTTGGATCTACCGTATCAATCGTCGCAGCGAGCCTCATGTTCGGTTCATTACACCTTTTTAATTATACTGGAACCATCTCAGAGATCATTGCAGGTTCTGCTGTTATCGTTTGTGTCAGCCTTGTTTTCGGCACATTATACGAAGTTAGTGGATCACTCTTGATTCCAGCCATTATCCACGGTCTGTACAACGCCTTCCTTATGATTGCTAGTTATTTGATGATTTAATACTAAATCATCTCACCGATCCGATCGACTAGCAGACTGCAGGGACGACTATGGAGCAACCTCGAGCGCGGTCTCTTCCGTCCGCTCGAGCGTCTCGAGGGACGCTTCGGCGTCAAGCGCTGCCATGCTGCCGGTGCCAGCGGCGGTGATCGCCTGTTGATAGTGCGGATCGGCGACGTCGCCGGCGGCGAAGACGCCCTCGACCATCGTCTCAGTCGTCGCGCGGCCGGCGTCGTCCGCACGAGTGTGGAGATAGCCGTTTTCGTCGCGTTCGACAGCGGTCTCCTCGAGGAACTCGGTGTTGGGCGTGTGACCGATCGCGTAGAACACGCCGCCGACATCGACGGTTTCCCGGTCGACGCTGGTCTCGGTCTTCTCCGCGGGATAGCCGTCGGGATGGGAGACGAGCGTCGCGCCGGTGACGCCCTCCTCCTGTGAACCGTGGATCGCCTTGAGTTCGGTGTTCCAGCGGAACTCGATGTCCTCGTTGTCACGGGCCCGGTCGGCCATGATCTCGGAGGCGCGCAGTTCCTCGCGGCGGTGAACGACTGTCACGCTGTCGGCGAACTTCGCGAGGAAGAGCGCTTCTTCCATCGCTGAATCGCCGCCGCCGATCACGAGGACGTCGTCGCCGCGGTGGAACGCGCCGTCGCAGGTCGCACACGTCGAGAGTCCGTATCCCATCAGTTCGTCCTCGTTCTCGGCACCGACCCAGCGAGCGCTCGCGCCGCTCGCGACGATCAGCGCACGCGTTTGCAGAACGTCGCCGTTCGAGCGTTCGAGTTCGAACGGGGGCTCCTCGAGTGTCGCGTTCTCGACGGTTCCGTGCGTGAATTCGGCGCCGAAGCGGGTCGCCTGGTCCTTGCCGTTCTGGATCAGTTCCATCCCACCGATACCCTTGGAGAAGCCGAGGTAGTTCTCGACGTCGGTCGTCAGTGTCAACTGACCGCCCGGTTCGGGTCCCTCGAGTACCAGCGGCTCGAGGTCGGCCCGCGCGGCGTAGACGGCCGCCGAGAGGCCGGCGACGCCGGAGCCGACGATCACTACGTTGTGAACGTCCGCAGTCGTCTCAGTTTCCTCGTTCATTCGGTGTATCCCTCGATCAGGGTACGGAGTCGGTCTTCCGGCAGCACGCCGGACTGCTGTTCGACCTGCTCGCCGTCCGCGAAGAGGGCGAGCGTCGGCACGCCGCGAACGCCGAACGAACCCGCGAGTTGCTGGTGTTCGTCGACGTCGACCTTGGCGATCACGGCCTCGGTCGTACTCGCCAGCTGCTCGAGGACGGGATTGAGCATCTGACAGGGGCCACACCAGTCAGCGTAGAAGTCCACGAGAACGACGTCATACTCCGTTGTGACGTCCTCGAGGTGACTTCTCCCGTCGATGTAGATCGGTTCGTCGAGCGATTCTCCGGAGGCATCGCGTGAATCAGTTGCCATCACCACTACGTATGGACTGATAGCGTTTAAAGGTTTTGTGCAAATTGCACAATATAAGCACAGGCACGTTTGGACCCCCTCCGTACCGCGTACACTACGACGAACGGTTAAATCTGCAAAAATCAATAGATTGCCGATTCAGGGCGGGTAGCGAGATATGACGGCGCTTTCGACGATCGAACCGGTCCGAATGGTTTTGCGCACTTCACGAATCGGCCTGATCGGTTTTGTGCACATCACTAACAACCGGTTATTCGGCGGAGTCGGTCGACTCCTCCGAGGGACCCGCGTTGAAGCGGGCGAAATACCCGGCTCGCGTTCCGACGCGCGCTTCGAACGCCAGTCTACGCCGTTCGACGCGGCGTCGCAGCCGTTCGAACCCGACGAAGTGCGGGTCGGGGAGCGATTCGCCGACGACGAGCCGGCCGTCGGGTTTCAGGACCCGCTCGAGTTCGTCGAGAGCCCGCTCCTGGTCGGGTATCTCGCCGAGGACCAGGACCAGATACGCGGCGTCGAACGTGTCGTCCGGATACGGAAGCGAGCGCGCGTCGCTGCGGATCGCGTCAACGTTCGACTCTCCCTCCTGTCGCATTCGCGTTCGGAGGTGCTCGACCATTTCCGATTGGACGTCCGCGGCGTGCAGCGTCCCCGATGGTCCGATCGCCCGCGCGACCGTCCCCGTGTAGTAGCCGGTTCCTGGTCCGACCTCGAGAATACGTTCCCCGGGCCGGGGCTCGAGCACGTCGCGCAGCCTCGAGCGAGTGATGACCGGGCGCGGCAGGTCGATTGCGTGGCGCTGGGCGTACGGACACGGTGACGGGTTCGACCGCCACCGGAGGGCGTAGCCGAGTCCGGCGAGCAGCGCGAGGCCGAGCAGGGCGGCGATCGCTCGCGAGGGGCGACGAGAGGCCATAGGATGTCTTCCCCGCGGACGGACTACAGTCTTCCCCGAACCGACGCGGGCACTGTGGGCTTGCCGTTGCTACCCCAACCACGATCCGTCTGGAAAGCGATCGTACAGTATGTCCTATACGCTTCGCACGCAGGTCGACGGCGAGTTCGACGACATCGTCGCGGAAACGATCGACGCCCTGGAGGACGAGGGGTTCGGCGTGCTCTGCGATATCGACGTTCGAGAAACGCTGCAAAAGAAACTCAACGAGGACTTCAGACAGTACAGAATCCTGGGCGCATGCAACCCGCAGTTGGCCCATCAGGGACTCGAGGAGGATCTCGAACTCGGGACGTTGCTCCCGTGCAACATCGTCGTCTACGACGATGACGACGGCGTCGTCGTCAGCGCGGTCGACCCGCAACGTCTGATCGCCGTCGCCGAAAACGACGATCTTGACCCGATCGGTGACGATGCGTCCGAGCGCTTCGAACGGGTTCTCGAGTCGCTATAACTCGAGTTTGGAGCGGCAATTCGGGGTCGGTCTCGCCCCGTCATACGTTTTACCTAATCGCAGGCGCTAAGGCCCCTTCCTCAACGAGCGACCGGAGGGAGGGGATACAGCGCCGTCATCATCTTTCATCAATACGATACTGCTGGCCCGCAGGCCCACGCTATCGGTAACGTTATACGTATTTACCTCGTATATACT
>NZ_JBHDYC010000042.1:0-3538 GCF_041894845.1 Natrinema sp. H-ect4 | reverse complement strand
TTGAGACGGGCGTGGGCCCATAGCTCAGTGGTAGAGTGCCTCCTTTGCAAGGAGGATGCCCAGGGTTCGAATCCCTGTGGGTCCATGTCTCGGAGGACAACCGAATCGTGCCCCTTAAGTGGGGCAGACGATTTCGGTTTAATCCGAACAACAACCGATGCACCACCCCGTGTAAACGCGGGTGGGAAGGGTTAATGCATGCCGCGTCTACGGCGTGCAGATGAGACCGTGTGTACGTGTAGTCCAGGCGTCCACTGGACCCGTTCCCGGGTCACTCTTGAATTACAACTGCAGGTTGCAATTCAGATCCGATGAACGTGGCTACTGTGCCAGCTGGTGGATCGCTCGGCTTGAGAGCTGAAGAAGGACGTGCCAAGCTGCGATAAGCCTGAGGGAGCCGCACGGAGGCAAAGAACTCAGGATTTCCGAATGGGAATCCCCACCGCAATTGCTTCGCGCAATGGGGAACGTCGAGAATTGAAACATCTTAGTATCGACAGGAAAAGAAAGCAAACGCGATGTCGTTAGTAATGGCGAATAAACGCGACAGAGTCCAAACCGAAGCCTTCACGGGCAATGTGGTGTTCGGACTGACGATCACTTCCCGACACTCGACGCGAAGTCTCTTGGAACAGAGCACGAGACAGGGTGACAGTCCCGTACCGTCGACGAGTAAGGAACGAGTCAGCTCCAGAGTATCGGGGGTTGGATATCCCTCGTGAATATCGCGGGCATCGACCGCGAAGACTAAACACTCCTCAAGACCGATAGCGAACAAGTAGTGTGAACGAACGCTGAAAAGCACCCCACGAAGGGAGGTGCAATAGGGCGTGAAATCAGTTGGCGATAGAGCGACGGGGCTTACAAGGTCCGCTGTTCAATGAATCAGGTGCGAACCTGTAGTAAGCGACAGGGGAAGCCGAAGTTCCGTCGTACGTTTTGAAAAACGAACCAGAGAGTGTGCCTGTTTGACGAGTCTAACTTGATTATCAAGGAAGGCGTAGGGAAACCGATATGACCGCAGTGCTTTGCACCAGGGTCACCGTGTTCAAGCGCGGGGAGTCAAACGGGCACGACCCGAAACCGGACGATCTAGGCGTGAGCAAGATGAAGCGTGCCGAAAGGCACGTGGAAGTCTGTTAGAGTTGGTGTCCTACAATACCCTCTCGTGACTTACGTCTAGGGGTGAAAGGCCCATCGAGTCCGGAAACAGCTGGTTCCAACCGAAACATGTCGAAGCATGACCTCTGCCGAGATAGTTTGTGGGGTAGAGCGACGGATTGGGGGATCGCACTCCGAGAGGAGTGCGCCCCCCTGTCCAACTCCGAACCTACAAACGTCGTTTGACGCAGGGAGTCCGGTGCACGGGGTAAGCCTGTGTACCGTGAGGGAGACAACCCAGAGCTGGGTTAAGGTCCCCAAGTGTAGACTAAGTGCGATCGAAGGTGGTCTCAAGCCCTAGACAGCCGGGAGGTGAGCTTAGAAGCAGCTACCCTCTAAGAAAAGCGTAATAGCTTACCGGCCGAGGTTTGAGGCGCCCAAAATGATCGGGGCTCAAGTCTACCACCGAGACCTAGCAGTGCGGTTCATACCGCAATCTTGTAGGTTGGCGTTCTGTTCGGGTGGAAGCACGGTCGAGAGATCGTGTGGACCGTTCAGTAACGAAAATTCTGGTCATAGTAGCAGCGTTAGTCGGGTTAGACCCCCGACGGCCGAACGAGTAAGGGTTCCTCAGCAATGCTGATCAGCTGAGGGTTAGCCGGTCCTAAGTCTGCCCGTAAGTCGAAGCAGACAACAGGGAAATAGGTTAATATTCCTATGCCAGTGTGCACTCAAAGCCAACGCTTTGGGGCCGCCTCTGCTGGGCTTTCGCCCAGTCTAACTATCGAAATCCGTGGAAACCGTAATGGTACGAAGCGGACGAATGGTAGGATAGCGTAAGAGAGGCCAACCTAGAGCCCGTGAAAAGGCGAGCACACTGTCCGTACCGAGATCCGACACAGGTACTCATGGCGGCGAAAGCCAAGGTCTGTCGGGAGCAACCGACGTTAGGGAATTCGGCAAGTTAGTCCCGTACGTTCGCAATAAGGGATGCCTGCCTCGCGAAGAGGCAGGTCGCAGTGACTCGGGCGCTCCGACTGTCTAGTAACAACATAGGTGACCGCAAATCCGCAAGGACTCGTACGGTCACTGAATCCTGCCCAGTGCAGGTATCTGAACACCCCGTACAAGGGGACGAAGGACCTGTTAACGGCGGGGGTAACTATGACCCTCTTAAGGTAGCGTAGTACCTTGCCGCTTTAGTAGCGGCTTGCATGAATGGATCAACGAGAGCGCCACTGTCCCAACGTTGGGCCCGGTGAACTGTACGTTCCAGTGCGGAGTCTGGAGACCCCCAAGGGGAAGCGAAGACCCTATAGAGCTTTACTGCAGGCTGTCACTGAGACGTGGTCGCCATTGTGCAGCATAGGTAGGAGGCGTTACACAGGTAGCCGCGCTAGCGGCTCACCGAGCCAGCATTGAAATACTACCCGATGGTGACTGCGACTCTCACTCCTGGCGGAGGACACTGGTAGCCGGGCAGTTTGACTGGGGCGGTACGCGCCTGAAAAGATATCGGGCGCGCCCCAAGATTTCCTCACTCGGGTCGGAGACCCGAGGAAGAGCGCAAGAGCAAACGGAAGTCTGACAGTGTCGAACACAACGATCGACGCTGACGCGAAAGCGTGGTCTAGCGAACCAATTAGGCTGCTTGATGCGGCCAATTGCTGACAGAAAAGCTACCTTAGGGATAACAGAGTCGTCACCCGCAAGAGCACATATCGACCGGGTGGCTTGCTACCTCGATGTCGGTTCCCTCCATCCTGCCCGTGCAGAAGCGGGCAAGGGTGAGGTTGTTCGCCTATTAAAGGAGGTCGTGAGCTGGGTTTAGACCGTCGTGAGACAGGTCGGCTGCTATCTATTGGGGGTGTTACGGTATCTGACGGGAACGTTCGTATAGTACGAGAGGAACTACGAATGGGTGCCACTCGTGTACCAGCTGTCCGAAAGGGCACGTGCTGGGCAGCGACGCACCACGGGGTAAGAGCTGAACGCATCTAAGCTCGAAACCCACCTGGAAAAGAGATACCATTGAGGCCACTCGTAGAAGACGAGTTCGATAGACTCGGGGTGTACGCACCAAGGCAACGAGGTGTTGAGCCCGCGAGCACTAACTGGCCAAGCCACACATTCATACATTACATCGCATTGGATCCGTGACGCGAGAACGGGTCCGGACGTAAACTGGACTACACATACACACGGTTTGAGACATACCACCGATTACGGTTTCTTGGACGGAAGTCCAAGGCTCGGAAGACGTGCCATCGTCTTCCGTTGTGCAACGGTTCGATTCCGTTGATCGGCATTAGGGCGGCCACAGCGGCGAGGTACCTCCCGTACCCATCCCGAACACGGAAGATAAGCTCGCCAGCGTTACGGTGAGTACTGGAGTGCGCGAGCCTCTGGGAAATTCGTTTCGCCGCCTCCACTCATA
>NZ_JBHDYC010000041.1:0-4102 GCF_041894845.1 Natrinema sp. H-ect4 | reverse complement strand
CGTATATACGAGGTAGATACGCATAAAGATACCGATAGCGTGGGCCTGCGGGACGGCAGTATCGTATTGATGAAAGATGATGACGGCGCTGTATCCCTCCCTACTCGCTCCCTCCGGTCGCTCGTTGAGGAAGGGGCCTTAGCGCCTGCGGTCAGGTAAGACGGTGGATTCGTGTTCACTATTGCTGTTTTGAATATTTGAACAAAGCCAAATTATTTGAGGAGGGCAATGGAAGAGCCAGTACGATGATCGACTCGGCCCAGGGCTCGTGGACGGAGAGTATGAGCGGACGTAAGCGCGTCCGACACGTCGTAGAACTGCTGAACGAGCCAACGCTGGTACAGGAAATCGCGGACCGTGCAGAGGTCTCGCGCACAACGGCAGACGACGAACTCCAGCGCTTGGAGAGCGACGACTGGGTCACTGAAACGACCATTGACGGGACGAAGGCGTACGATCTAAATCCTGTTCGGATGCTTTTCGACGAAGTGACGGACTTGATTGAAGAGCACTCACGCGACGAGTTAGAGAGCCAGCTCACGGAGTTGAAAGCTGAGCAGGAGGAACTCGCCGCGGAGTACAACGTCGATTCGTTCACGGAGTTCCGAGAGCAACTCGCTGTGGACGAGTTGTCGGCTGACGAGCTTCGGGAGCGTCGCAATGTGATCACTACGTGGGAGGCGATCAACACGGAAATCGGGCTCGTAAAACACGCGCTCCAGCTGTATGGAGACGTCGTTGAACTCTCCTCACTCCAGACTGACTCACGTTCGACGTTCGCCTAATGCCCGTATTTCTCGCTAATCGGGCGAATTTACAGAGTAAACGGCTCCACGATCGTATTCAGCAACGGCTTAGTGCCGAATTCAACAACGTTCGACGACGGCGTACTGAGCCGCACGAAACTGGCCTGTACCGTGTCGTTGGCGACGTGAATCCACGACAGTTCCTCGGCGATGACGAATATCCAGTGACAGTTGCTCGGGTCGAGATCGGGTTCCAGCTACGAACAAGTGACCAATACGAGCACTACTGGATCAACTGGATTGAGCCGGACCGAAGCCTTCTCGTCTGCTGGCACCAAGACGATACCCACGACGACCTCGGTCCGGTACATCTACAAATAAACGACGGCTCAACCGTCGTCGCTCACGAGCAAGCACAATTCATCGACACGCATCCGCTTGACGTCATCGAGCAGAGGCTCAAATCGCTTCAAGACGCGATCCTCGCCGTCGAGTGGGAGAAGCAACGACCGATCGGATTTGACACGTCTACGACTCTTTTCGAGTAGCTGTCCATCCGCGATTGGAACTTTACCAGTCATATTGCGACTTTGTTGGGTGACTGTTATACGACATCGAGGAGAATACCCGCGCCTTTACAGTAGTTGCTGATTCGATCAGGAAAGCCGCAAGGATTGAAGTCTCAGTCTCAACTCCGACTTCGTGAAACCGTGCTCAGTGCTGTCCAGAGAGTGGAACAGCTGCCGAAGCTTTTCGTCAGCCGTTGTTTTTCCAGTCTTGCCAGTACTGAACGGCGTACTGACTCGGGCTGCTCAGCCCGAGTCAGTCGTCGAGACAACCGCTATCCGTACGGTATTTGCCCGAGAAACGCGCGAAACAGGGCGGTCGGGACGAATGGATCCGTCCCGACCGCCCGACGTGGAGTCACGAGCAGATTCGTCAATACCCACAGATTGTACAACGCGACAGCAAACAGAAAGTAAAATAGTCGTACTGAGAACGTTGGTGACGACGTTCTCGGGAGAAACTCCGTAATCTTGCGATAGGACGTTTCGATCCCCCACCGACGGCGATATACTTCGGCCAGTGGTCGAGCAATCTCGACGTCAGTGCCGACGTCGAGATCGCGGTTGGTAACCAGACAGAAGTGGTCGTCATCTCGTGTTCGGTGCGGAACGACGACGAGCCGGACTGTCGTCCGGCCCGTCGGCGGATTCGATCGAGCCATCTCGTACTCTGCGATGAACGTATCGCTGTCGTGGTCGTCAATGAATTGCTGTACCTTCCGTGTTTGCGGCGCACGCATCAGGAACTCAACGTCGAGGTCTTCAAGCGCTAGAGCGAGGTGAACACGATAGAAGCCACGATCGAGGTAGAGCCGATTGATATCGACGTACTCGCGGACTTCTGAGACGAGTTGGCGGAGTGTATCCGCCAACTCGTCGGTATCGCTGCCTTCCAAGACAACCGATCCGAGCGTGAATTGGACACTCGGATCGACGATACAGACGGTAGCAAACTTGTACGCACGATCGGTACCTTGCGCAGGATTCGTTGTACAGACGTGAGGGGTCTCTTCGCCCCCGTAATAGAGCCAGTCGTGAACGTCAATTGCGACATCTACTGGCCTGGTAAACACTCGGTTGCGAGCTGCTTCCTCAAGGATCGCCTCGCGGACGCGGTCGAACTGATCGTCGGCCGCGTCCGCGTCGAGTCCACGCAAATGATAGAGGAGTTCTCGTGCGAGCGGATTTCGAGCGGTTGCGTCAATGGCAATATCGTCGCTACGGGCGAGCTGATAGGCTTTCGCATCAGTATTGGCGAACTCATTGTCGAATGCGATCTGAGCGAGGACTTGTTGGAAGTCCTCGCTCGGATAGGTGCCGTTCGCAGCGATCCCGAAGTCAAGTTCCGGAAACAGCAGTGATGAAGCTGCGCGAGTTACTTGCGTTGCCTCGGTTGTCTCGACCATATCGAGACAACGACCGCAATGATAATCGTCACCTGGTTACTTCAGCAACTACTGTTCAGGCGCGGGAGGATGTCAATGGACAAGCTGTTCACGGAACCTCGCCACGTCATCGTCGGCCGCGACGCCTTCCTCGTGTTCAGCAACGAGCGCCCTTCGATGTCTGCAAAGCGCGTTGTGGAAATAACAACCCCTTCCTCGGGGGCGAACGGCGTCATCCGTGAGAGAGTAGGGTGGGGTAGTTCACCATCTATCTCGTATATCTGTGATCCATCCAAAGAAATAATAGAGCAAGCCGCGTACTGGTGTATATGACTGATCGTGGCCTCGGATCGTGGACCAATGACCTCTCTGCTCGAGAGCGTGTCAGAGAAATCGCTACAACGCTCACCGAGCCTCGCTCCGTCGAGTGGGTACGCAAAGAAGCACAGGTGTCCTCGTGGCAGACCGCGAAAGATGAGTTAGAGATGCTCGTCGAATTCAGGCAAGTACAGGCTATCGAAGGTGATGGTGGGAATCCGAAGTATGCGCCAAACTACCAGCTCCGATACTTCAATGAGGTGACCGATCTGATCAACAACTACACCCGAGAGGACCTTCGGACAGAAATCGCATCTATTCAAGCTGAAATTGATGAGTGGAAGACGAAATTCGACATCGAATCGCGAGATGAGTTAGAATCGACGCTCACTGATGATGACCTGGACAGTGAGACCATCCGAGAGCGCAACCGTGTACTCCGACAGTGGGAGCGCTACGAGGACAATAAGCGTCTGCTCAAGCACGCACTAGAACTCTATGATGACGCCCGAGAACTCTACCCGGGACAGACCGATTCGTCTAACTCTTTGATTCCGCTCTCCCAGTAGGCCTCACGATGATTTTTCTCGCAAATCGGTCGAATCTCGATAAACGGACACTCCTTTCTCGGCTCCACAACCGGTTGCAGACACAGGTACCTGCAGAGGATTCCCCGATCGAGCAAGTCTGGTATCACACGTCAGCGGGGAACAAAGTCGGCGTCCGGTCCACAGTTATCCCGTCGAAATTCCTTGATATGCCATACCCGATTGATGAAGCGGAACTCCACATTTCGTTTGACTTTCCGCAGAGCCACGCGTACGATTTCTACTCGGTTCAGTGGGTCGAGTCCAACCGAGATCTCATGATTGGGTGGCATCAAGATGAAACGCACATGGATCTTGGTGAGTGCCACTTCCAAATCGATTCTCAAGGCGAAACCGTACAGCGAGAACAAGCAACGTTTCTTGATGTGCATCCATTAAACGTGTTTGACCAGCGAATCGCTGATCTTGTGGACGTACTTGATACGATCATATGGACCGATAAAGTCCCGTCCCTCCCTAAGACGGCAGTCCGTTGATTC